>CAYRIM010000021.1:9808-10817 GCA_964424445.1 uncultured Candidatus Saccharibacteria bacterium
CGTCTCTCCCCGAAGTAGGGGGAGATGCTGTGTTATATGCTGAGCCTTACGATGTAGCCAAGATAAGTGATCACATAAAAAATATTCTAGAAAACAGGGAACTGAAAAATGGGATGATAAAAAAAGGATTAGACCAAGTAAAAAAATTTACCTGGTTTAAAGCGGCTAATAACTTATTACAATGCTTTAAGGAGTTCGAAAAATAAAATACATGAACGATAATAAATTTCTACAATATGTTTTTTACAGTGTTTTGGCGGTTGTTTTCATTTTGCCCCTAGAGAGAATTGGCAGTTTTGCTGTTAGTGGATTTACCATTCGTGCAAGTCAGTTATTGGTTATTCTGATTATGCTACTTATTATTTATTTTTTTCTTTATAGGAGAAAATTTGAAATAAAAATACCACCACCCCTTATTTTTTATATAGTATTTTTATGTATTGCCCTTTTTTCACTTTTTGGTGCCAAGGAAAAAGTACTGGGGATATCGAATTTATTTTTTTTATCCTTTATGTTTTTTGTACCTTGTATCTTCATTAATCTGGTAGACTCAAAACAGAAATTAAAAACGGTAATATATGTTTTTCTTTTTTCATCTTTGATTTTTTGTGTATTTGGACTCTTTCAATTTTTTGGAGATATGCTTGGTTTGCCGAGTTCTATTACGGGACTTAGTTACCGTTATGTAGGAACGGTATTGGGTTTTGCTAGGATTCAGTCTACATTTATAGAGCCTTTGTATTTTGCCAATTATCTTTTGATTCCTTTGATTTTAAGTTTGTTCCTTTTTATTCGAAGAGCTGATATTAGCAAGAACAAATATTTCATTATTATTTTTCTTATTTCTTTGCTTTCTATTATTCTAACTTTCTCTAAAGGCGCAATGGCTGCCGTTGTTATCATTTTTGTTGGCATTCTTCTTTTTGAAATAAGGTTTGTATTTCATCGTAAAAACATTCCTTATATTATTGTTGTTATCTCTGTGTTGATTGTTTTATTATGGGGTGTT
>CAYRIM010000022.1:0-10786 GCA_964424445.1 uncultured Candidatus Saccharibacteria bacterium
TTCTCTATTTTTAAGAATTTTTCAGGTTCAATATCTCCCTGTCTTATATATTGATTGTTTACTAGAATTAGAAGTGCTTTTCCAATTTTTAGCCCCTCTTTTTCTATAGCTATTTTTTGAAAAGCAAGGTCATAAAAATGAATATCTTTTGACTGAGTAGATGATTTTACTTCATAAATATCCCAAACATTATTTTCATCGTCAAACTTCAAAATATCACACCGACAATATAGATTTGTGCTAAAGTTTGAAAATGTTGGTTGGAAGATAGTTTTTGTCTCTTTCTTTAATAATTCTTTTGTTTTGGATATATCTGTTTTAAAATCATCGTTATCACCAGCCATAAAACCATCAGGAAATAAGAGGTAGGCATATTCCTCTACTTCTGCACCGTCATCAAACATCTTTTGAGTTCCTGCGTCAATTTCTCCCGCCAGTTCCTTCTGGAACTTTGCCAGCCATAGATATTTGGGACATTGAATATATTTTAAGAAATCTGATTCTGTGAGCATTGAGATAGTATTATTTATCAGGAGCAGATTCGTATGACTCCTTTATTACATTCATGATATAGTCAAAATCCTTATCATTTGAAATATCTATCCACCAAAGAGGGGTCTTGCCCCACCCGTAAGAAGAAGGCACTTTTGTAAACTTCTTTTCTTTGTCACTCTCTAGTTTTTCTTTTCTTACATGGATTTTCAATTTATCTTTGTAAGCATGGATACTAACAAAGTTATACCAATTCAGCTTGTACCCCAAATAAGTCTGCACGGGCTTTTCTTTTATATCTTCATCTAAGGTAAATATTTTCTCTCTCAACTTATCAAGTAATATTTTAGTATCTGGAGATACCTTTTTATAATGATCTTCTAGTGTAAAGGTTTTGATTTCTTCAGCTACTTTTGAAATAGTACTACCTTTGGTAACCTTGGTTATTGATTCTTGAGTTTCAGCTGGTTTTATCTGAGAAAAAGAGACAATACCACCCTCAAGCAGTTGAGTCTCCCAAAGTTCCATTGGTAAATCACGAAAACCAATTGCTCCCTTTTGGTAAGGGGTGAATTCACGAGCTATAAAGATTACTCTTGCTTGTGACCAATCTACAGCGTCCTTTTTGATGTTTTTGCCATTTCTCTCGTTGTATTCCAAGACAAAATCAGCCTTGTTGTTTAACATACCTGATAAATAAGCATAGCCCTGGTCTATTACAGAAAAACTTCTATCTCTTTTATACTCAATAATCACAAATGAGTTAGTCTGGTTATCAAAGGCAAGAGTATCAATATACAAAGACTGGTGTTGGTTTTTAACGCTAAACTCCTTGTTTAGTGACCCGCTTATGAATTCTAATCCAAAAACCTCATCTAAGTTTTTTTCAACTAGAGACTGGAGGTCTTTTTCATAGTCAAACTTTTTTTCTTTAATTTTTTGGAACTTGTCTTGTGTGATTTTGAAAATTGGCATTTGTTTATATTATTAATATTATTTTAATTATGTAATTATTTTTTCTTAACTCTACCACTCAAATATATCAACAATGTTCTCAATGGCACTCTTTATGCGGTCAATAATACCTTGTCGTTCCAATATTCTCGGTTGTTCTGGCAATAAATCAACAATATCTTGTCCATGAGGCAACCTCTGGGTATACAGGTAGTTACCAATCAACTCTTCGAATTTATCGAGAGGAATATTTTCATTTTCTGCAATGTCTTTCAGATTACCAGACCTCTCGCTTGCCCAAAACTCGCTAAATACTTTTTCAACATCATCAGCCTTATCAATCTTTGGTAGATTTTCTTCAATAAACTTCTTAATCAAATCCTTCTTCTTTCGAAGTTTCACATCACGGTCAAAGAGGCGTAAAATCTCCTCAGTCTTCTTCTCTCGTACAGCCTTAGAACTAATATTCTTCAGCCCAGCAATCAAATGAATGATGTAATCAAAATTTACAATATCTCTAACTGTCAGTTCAAGTTCAAAATCGATCTGGTCAAGGATAGACTCAGTTTCACTTTCGTTGTCTTTGCGTTCTTCATGTATATCTAGGTATTTACTCTGATAGTCATAGAACTCTTGTTCTGATATACCAAGTTCCTTGAATGAAAATTCAGCGAATGTTTCGAGTGATGACTTGATACGCAGTAAATCTCTAAATGTTTTCACAAACACTGCTTTTTCTTCCTCACCTTGCAACTCATCTATAGAAGCCACTGTTGGGACTTTTTCTCGTAATTCTGTCAATTTGTTTTCGAACTCTTTTTTCTGCTCTTCATATGGCTTTTTGAAGACAATTTCTTTTGCACCTTCATCACCATATAGAGCAAGTGCTTTATCTGTAGCTAGTTTCAGATTTCGAAATGAAATAATATTTCCATGAGGTTTGTCGGAGTTGAGCAGTCTATTTGTCCTTGAATATGCCTGTATAAGGCCGTGATAGCGTAGATTCTTGTCTACATACAAAGTATTAAGTCTTGGACTATCAAACCCAGTCAAAAACATGTTTACTACGAGCACAAGGTCAACTTCCTTGCTCTTTATTCTTGTTTGTAAATCTCTGTAATAATCATAAAAACGATTAGTTGAAAAATTGGTCGCATACATTTTATTGTAATCTTTGATACAATCTTCAAGAAAGTCCCGTGAGTGTTTGTTCCCAGGCGTACCTTCACCAGCAAATATATCTACATCAAGCATATCTGAGCTTTCTTCTTCGTTTGCATGATATGTAAATATAGTAGCAATCTTGAAATTATCTGACTTTTTACTATTGAGTAATGTATAGTATTTTTTCAAAACCTCAATACTTGTTACTGCAAAGAGTGCGTTGAACTTTCCATCTTTTGTTTTTAGCTTCCAATCTGCCTAAACATAATCTGAAATTTTATTAAGTCTTGCGTCACTCTCTAGTACTTCTCTCGTATCAATTCCCTCAACTAAAGTCTCGGCAAATATATCAGCATCCAAAGTATCTGGGTCTTTTTGCTTATATTTCCCGACATACTCCACTGCAAACCCAAGTACATTATTATCAGATATCGCATGAGTAATAATATATCTATGCAAACATTCATCAAAAACATCGGCCGTTGTTACTCCTCCGACATTGTTATCGGCAAAGATTGGTGTTCCAGTAAATCCAAATAACTGTGCTTTTTTGAAAAATCCCTTAATTCTGTTATGTGTTAGTCCAAACTGACTGCGATGACATTCGTCAAATATTATAACCACCTTTTCGTTTTCTAAATATTTGAACTGCTTGAGATAAGAATCTCGCCCTATAGCTATATCTAACTTTTGGATAGTTGTCACGATCAGGTCTCGGTTCTTGTCTTTGAGTTGTGCTACTAGGTTGCGAGTATTGTTTGTACCATCTACTGACCCATCAGAAAATGAGTTGAATTCTTTTGTTGTTTGAATATCCAAATCTTTCCTATCTACTACAAACAATACTTTCTTTACTTCTGGTATTTGAGACAGTATCTGACTTGTTTTGAATGAAGTAAGTGTTTTCCCTGAACCTGTTGTATGCCATATATAGCCATTCTTTTTTGATTTTCGAACTCTCTCCTCAATGGCCTTTACTGCAAAGTATTGATAAGGGCGAAGTACCATCGGAATCTTCTTTGACTCAGCTAATACTATATGTTCGGCAATCATTTCTGAAACAACACATTTTTCTAGAAAAGCCTCTGTAAATTCATCTAGCTTGGTAATCTTGCTATTTTCTACATCTGTCCAATAAAATGTTTGTTCGAATGTTTGTTTTGGATTGTTTGAAAAATATTTTGTATTTACTCCGTTCGATATTACGAATATCTGCACATATTCAAATAATGTTCCTGTGAATGAATGTTTATGATACCTCTGTATCTGGTTAAAGGCCTCCTTCATCTCCACGCCTCGCCTCTTTAGCTCTATATGTACTAATGGCAGTCCATTTATAAGTAATGTCACATCATAACGGTTTTCATATCGCCCAATCTGAGTGATTTGGTGTGTTACTTGATACTCGTTCTTGCACCACTGCTCCATATTGAAAAATCTAATATACTTAGTAGTTTCATCATCTCTCTTGAGTAAAAACCTATCGCGCAATGTTTTGGCTTTATGAAATCGGTCGCCCTTATCAAGATGGTTTTGTATCTTCTTGAATTCTTTGTCTGTAAATTTTGTTTTATTAAACTTTTCTAGTTGTGTGCGTAGGTTTATGACTAATGTATCATGGTCTTCTATTGTAACTGAAGCAAACCCCAACTTATTTAGTTGTTCGATTAGTGTTTTCTCAAGTTTTTGTTCTGATTGGTGAGACATATTATTTTTATATATTATTTAATTTTATTAATATATTTTTTGTCAATAAAGTCTAATATTTTTGGGTTATCATCTTGTAAAGAAATGAGAGTTAGCTTTTTCTTTGCCCTAGTTATACCAACCAAGAACTCACATATACTATAATCATTAATCTTACTTGTTTCTCTGTCTAATATGTTTCGATCATCTATCCCAACATAATAAACAAATTCTGCGGAAAGTCCCTTAGAGCTCATAACTGTTGTCATCTCAATTTCCATTGATCCCTTTGTACTTGGCTCAAATCCTTTTATCATTTTTGATATTATATTTTTTAGATTAAAAACCTCACTAAATCTTTTTAATTCATCCTTGTTTAACTCGTCTTTCCCCCTTTTAACTTTTTTAAAAATTTCAATATCACTCTCAATATCACTTCTCTTATCTTGATCTAAACAATTCCATATTAATTTTTGTTTTTTGTGGCTTTTAATTATTAAATTTTTTATTTTATTATTTGTTAGATATAAAGATAAAATTTTTCTGAGTGCTAGATTGTCTGTTTTTCGCTTAGCTAGAATTCCAAAAGTTTCAATTAAAATTTTATGTTTTATTTCTTTACACTTTTCATCTGAAAATAATTTAAACTCAACAACATTAAATTTCTTTTTCATCAATCCTTCATAGACTTTTTGTTTTAAATAATGAGGAACCAAAACTAAAATTCTTCCTTTTTCTCCTTTACCAATATCTTCTTTTATTGTTTCTGCCAATTTATAAATTAGCTTATTACCCGAAACAGATGACAAGAAATCAATTTGTGGGTATTTCTCGCTAACTTCATTTTTATTATCCCTTCTTTTTTTTGGATATAAAAACTTTTTGCTGTTCTCTCTATTCCCCAATAGACTTTTTTCTTGTGCATTTTTTATTAAATCATTCGTAGCGTCAACTATAACCTCAGTGCATCTGTAACAATAATCAAGAGAAAAATTTTCAGAATCACAATGATTGTACAAGCTTCGTATTTGTTCTGGCTTTGCTTCCTTGAAATAGTATAAAGACTGATCATCATCTCCTACTAAAACCAATTTACTCTTCTTGTTTAGTAGTTTTATTAATTCATATTCAGATTTATTAAAATCCTGAAACTCATCTATTAATATTAAGTCATATATTGGTATTTTAGATTTATTTTTAAAAAGTCGATTGATGGCATAAATTATCGAATTAAATGAATAAAGATTTTTATCTCTCCCATAAAATTTCTTTCTTTCCTTATAAAAATCTTCTTCCTCTTTTGTTAAAAAATCTTCATAAAATCTTTTTTTATAACTGATTTTGCTTCCCTTTATAAAAAAGTAGTCCTCACTTATTTGCTCATCTAAATCCTGGTCTAGATCTACACTATTTTTCCCCTTCTTAGCAAGCTGCTGTCTAGCAAAAGAATGTAGAGTTACAACTTCTACATTACCAAACTCTTTAAATTCCTCTGATAAATCATCAACTAATTTATTTATAAAAGACAGAATTAATATTTTTTTATCTTTATATTCATCAGACTCAACAATAGTCTTAAATGTAAAGCTCTTGCCAGTTCCGGGGCCAGCCAAACCGACAAACAGTTTTTTTTCTGATTCCCTGATTTTTTCTATGATTTTATCTGACATAATACACTATACAAATAGCCCCTGCATCAAACTTTTTTTCCAGTTCTCAGCTTGAGTAATTTGTCCTTGTTTTAGTTCTATTAATTTGTCGACCGAAGTTAAAAAGTTAGCGATTTTTTGTTGTTCTGGGAGAGATGGAAGAATCATGCTCAAGCTCTTTAAATCAGACCCATAAATATGATAAACGGTTACACCCGAAACTAATCGCATAATATCTTTTTTATGAGCCCCAACATAATAACTAAAAAATGTATTTAAAATTTTGCTTGAGCGAATTATCAAAATGTCCCCACCCAATATTATCCCTGACTCACTCAGAGCGCTAGATGTTGCTAGACCATTAGGTGTCACATCAGAGGTTGGCATAAGGATATCATTCTCTTTACTCAATACAGACTTCCCTTTTGTGGTGTTTGTATATGAAGTTATATTTTTTATAACCTCGTTATATTTTGTATATAATTCGCCATAACGAATACATTTATTATCACCATCTTTAACAATATCATCTTTAGAAATACCTTTTCCTTTTAGAAAAGTAGCCACCTTTCCCAACTTTTCCTTTTCCCAACTAGGAAAATTTCTTCCCTCGTCATCCTTAAAATGAATATCTTGAGAAAAAATCTTTTGTATTATTCCTTTTTTATATTTCTCCAAAAATTCCCTTTGCTTCCTCAAATTCCCAATCCATTCATCCACCACACCAAGAAAAGATGCGATTTTTTGTTGTTCTAGAAGGGAAGGGAAGCGACTTTTTATTTTTCCAACTTCCTTGCCAGTAATCTCTAAAAATGTTGATCCATTTGCTTTGCGTAGAAATTCTTTTCTGTTTTTTAATATCCAATGGTATAAAAACTCATTTGAATTGTCTTTATTTACAATAACAGATTGAAATCCCTGATTAGTAGTAGACTCTTCTTTTGATATAGAAATATCACCAATAGTTGCCCTTGTCGTTAAAAGTAATGTTCCAATTGGCAACATTTTTGCAGATGAACTTTTTAACCCCTCTTTTGAAATCTTCCTTCTGCTCTCACCTATATACTTCTGCTTAATTTCTGTTGGTGTAAACCAGTTTATATTACCATTCCAATATTCTGACTTTGTCGTATCTGGCGTACCACCTCCAACAATATCACCAAAATCCCCCAACTTCTTCTTCTCCCACTCACCAGAAAAACCCTGAAAGCGAAGCTTTGGTAATTTTTTAGTTTCTGATTGTGTGGTTTTAGTTAGCATATTATTTAGAAAAGTTACTTTGAGTATCTTTAAACCGCTTGGTTTTCATCATTTTTTCTTTTATTTTTTGATTCTTATCACCGAGTAATTTTAGCTGATCAAAAAAACTATCGGAAAATTTAATTACATTATATTTTTTATTAATCCCGCAAAAGAGATCCATTAGCAATAGTGCTATATTGCCAAGCTGCCAAAGATCAGCCTGAACAAGAAACTTGTCCTCAAAATCAAAAAATGGAGCTTCAAACAAACCTCTTTTATTGTCAAATTTAAAACTTTTATGCGCATAAGCAATATTGGAATGTGCAGCAGAGTTATTAATTACTCCCTTAACATTCTTAATTGCCTTAGATCCATCTGGAAAATTGCCATTAAGCCATTTGTATATTTTACCTGTCACCTTTTTACCTATCTCAAGTACACCATGCTCACCTGTTTCAGCAAACCCACTCTGATCTGGTTTTGCAATTGCGTAGGCAGCACATGCACCAGCCTCAAGAACTTGGCGAGCATCCATTTGTGCTTGAACATGATGCAATCTTAGAATAGAAAAAAGCGAAAGAATATAGTGTTTTTTAATCTGTGTCAGGAAGATAACGAAAATAAACCTGTCTGGATTTACAGATTTTATAAACTCATCTAGAAGTTTATAAAATTCCAGAGCATTCTCGAAATATTCACCGTAACGCTCATGACCACACAAAACCATTTCATGCTCACTAGTTAAAATCTCATCAATTGTTCCTTGTTTGAAATCCATTTATATTTTATCCTCTAGTTTATTATTTTTTGATTGCGTAACTTTTACCAACATATTATCTGTCGAATTCAGAATATTTAATTCCTGTTGTGTCAAAAAATCTTATTATCTCCTCATCTAGCTTACTGGTATATTTTAATAATTTGCTTGTAGCGTGTTCTAGCTCATCCCTCATCCTTCTAGCACGCTCAATAAAATCCTTCTGTTTATCCTCTGGCAGCTTAGTAGCATCATTCAGTAGGTTAATTTGTGCATTTACTGATTGTGTCGATAACTGGTCAAGAAATAATAGTACTTCAAAAATAGCGTGCGCCATTCTATTAAAATGATCGTCCTTGCTCACTGCATCCAGAAAATCCTGCGAATAAATAAGTTGTAACCAACTTTTATCAAAACTTTTCACTGTTCTGTCCAGATGCCCGCAGTTCACAAAAAACACAATAGCTTGTTCAATAGAGCATATATCATTAAATTGCTTCATCGTTGTCTGAAAACTTTCGCTTTGGCTTTTGAGATAAGGAATAGTGGTTAGCTTTAATAAGCCGAAGATCCTATTTATACGCCTATACTCATGCAGTTTTTTATACCCTTCCACCATAACAAGCGTTATCCCGACACCAAGTAAAGTGCCAAATAAAGTACTTTTGAAGGTGCTAAAACTGTCTGGAATAAAGAACCAACCCACAACACCTATCACTACCAAGAGTAGCGTAGGCCAAAAGAATCGAAAGTAGACTCTAAAAATTCTCATATTAAAAAGGTTTATCTATTTTTAACTCCTCACAAAACTCAGCGATCTTTTTTTGCTGTTCAACTTCTTCTTGATTCAAATCCTTCAAATCTTTTGCAACAGTACCAATATCGACTTCCTCTTCTTCCTCAAAAGTATCAACATATCTTGGAATATTGAGATTGTATTCATTTTCTTTAATCTCATCCAAATTTGCCTTGTGAGAATATTTTTCAATTTCCTTACGATTTTTATAGGTTTCAAAAATCTTCTCAATATTCTTATTAGTTAATTTATTTTGATTTCCCACCTTTTCAAATTCTTTTGACGCATCTATAAAGAAAATGTTTTCATCGTCCCTACGACACTTTTTGAAAACTAAAACTGTTGCAGGGATAGAAGTTCCATAAAAAAGATTTGACGGTAGACCAATCACTGCGTCAAGATAGTTTTGTTTCTCAATTATATATTTTCTTATATGCCCCTCAGCACCTGATCTAAATAATGCTCCATGTGGTAAAACAATAGCCATTGTTCCATTGTCAGCCAAGTGATAAAGCATGTGAGTCACAAAAGCATAATCAGCCGCTCCCTTTGGTGCAAGTCTGCCATACTGAGAAAATCTGTCATCATGTGTTAGTTGCGGGTCGGTATCACCTTTCCATTTAGCAGAAAAAGGTGGATTGGCAACTATAGCTTCAGCCTTCAAGTCTGCGTGCATATCTTCTTCTAGTGTATCCCCGTGGCGGATATCAAAATGGTCAAAATGCACTCCATGCAAAATCATATTCATCCTTGCTAGATTGTAAGTAGTTGGGTTGAACTCTTGCCCGAAATACTCTACTACTTCGGTGAAGTCCCCTATACGCAAGAGAAGTGAGCCTGAGCCACATGTCGGGTCATATACCGACCTTATACGCTTTTTGTCCTGCGATACAATTTGTGCTAGTAATCGCGATACTTGAGCAGGAGTATAGAATTCACCACCTTTTTTACCAGCACCAGCCGCGAATTCACCAATCAAATACTCATAAGCGTCACCAAGCAGGTCGCTTTTTGTATCTTCGAGCTTGAAATCTATCTCATCTAGAATCTTGAGAACCTCAACAACAACATCATTCTTTTGATTTTCACGAGAGCCAAGTTTCACAGAAGTAAGGTCAACATCATCAAAAAGTCCCTTGAAATCATCTTCACTAGCAGTACCCATTGAGGTCTGCTCAATAGTGTTGAGAACATTTTTTAGGTCTTCGAGAATGAAATTATTTTCATCTTTTATATCACCCTTCCCCTTTTTGACAATATAAGAAAATAGCTCTGTTGGCCTCAAAAAAAAGCCAAGATGACCAATACAGGCTTTCCTGACTTCTTCTAATGTTGTTTTACCGTCTTTTGTGTTCTCTTTTATCTCAGCAAATGTGAAATTTTCTCTAGTAAGAAGTTTTTTATCGACATAGCTCTCTAGCTTTTCTGACAGGTATTTATAAAAAATAAAACCAAGAATATAGTTCTTATATTCATCAGCATTCATCTTGCCACGAAGCACATTCGCGACACCCCACAATTGTCGCTCCAAGGTCTTTTTTTGTTCTTCTGTCATAATATTTGTTTTTTAATAAATTAAAAGTAATCTGATATTTATAAAAATGTATTTGCATTTCTTTCATCTAAAAAATTATTTTATCGCTGTATCTAGAAAAACACCTTAATTATAACATTTTTAAGGTGTAATTTCAACCAGATTATCATTAGATCACAGTAACTAGTATCTAATTTATCATTCTGATGTTTTCTTGGCCTTCCTCTTTAATCTATCCTTTTTCTCCAATCTAGCAAGTTCCTTTCTAGCCTCCTCTAGTTGTTCTCTTGGGTACCTTTTAAGAACTCTTGACCTATCTTCTCCTAGGTCAACCAACGCTATAGGAAATCCACTTATTACTTCAAGAAGGAACCTCGGCTTTCTACGGGGTTTTATGCTATTTAGATTGTTGTCTGTTTGATTTTCCATAGATACTATTTACTAATCCCTCTCATAATGTAATTTCATAAGTTCCATTTTAGCCTTTTTATACATATTTGGCGGGAACTGCA
>CAYRIM010000023.1:0-10545 GCA_964424445.1 uncultured Candidatus Saccharibacteria bacterium
TATCGCTCCTTTGCCTGGGATGCCTGCCCAGAAAGCAGGTATTTTAGCTGGTGACATAATAAAAGAAATCAATGGTGAGAATGTAGGTTTTATGACACTTGAGGAGGCTATTTTGAACATAAGGGGAGAGAGAGGAACAGGGGTTACTCTTTCTATTATCAGAAAGGACACAGAGATGCCACGTGAGATAATTATAAAAAGAGATGTAATAAATGTTGAAAGCGTAAGATATGAATTAAAAGAAGACAATATTGCGTATGTTAGAATACTGCGCTTTGATAATTCTACAAAATCATTATTTGATAAGTATGCTCTAGAATTAAGGAAGGATGGTGCGAGAGGCATTATTCTTGATCTGAGAAACAATCCTGGAGGATATCTGGAGTCAGCAATAAATATATGCTCAGAATTTATAGAAGAGGGAATAGTAGCCATAGAAGAGTTCAAGGATGGTCATAGAGAGGAGATCTACGCTTCAGGCAAGGGAGATTTATTTGATATTCCTATTGTTGTTCTAATAAACCAAGGAAGCGCATCTGGTTCTGAGATAGTAGCTGGAGCTGTACAGGATAGGGAAAGGGGAATCCTTTTGGGCGAAAGAACATTTGGCAAGGGGACCGTTCAAGAGGTTGATTCTTTATCTAAAGGGGGAGCTTTGAAGATAACTATTGCGAAGTGGTTAACACCAAACGGGAATGACATAGATAGTAATGGACTTAATCCCGACATTGAGGTAGAATTGGGAGAAGAAGATGGTCAGTTAGAGAGAGCGGTGGAAGAGATAGAACAGATGATTGCTGCACAATAAAATAATAATTTTTAATTAATCTTATAAATTAGTAAATTAAATAATTGATTTAAAATTTATTAATTTAGAATTTATTATGGAGATAATCTTACTAAAACAAATCAAATCTTTAGGTAATCCCGGTGACATCAAGGATGTCAGGAGGGGTTATGCTATAAACTTTCTTATTCCTAATGATTTTGCATTACCTGCTACTCCTGGTTTTATAAAAGAAGCTCAGTCAAGGATTAGAAAATTAACGAAAGCTCAGAAGGCAGAAATTGAGGAAATGAAGGGATTAATTGATAAGATCAAGGGATTGGAATTAGAGTTTGCAAAGAAAGCAAGTAAGGAGGGAAAGCTCTTTGGCTCTATTAATAAAAAAGACATAATAAAGGCTATAGCTGATAAAATCGGCAAAGAAATCGATGAGAGATATATTGCATTAGAAAAATCCATAAAAGAAATAGGAGAACATAATGTTGAAATAAAGGTTAATGAAGAATTGGGAACTAAGGTTAAGGTTAGCGTTAAAGAAGAAGGGGGTAAGAAAAGTAAAAAATAATAACATATTGTTCCGAGGGGATCCCTTTGGGATTTCGTCGTCTCATGGTTTCATTGTTGCAAAAAACCATGAAGTAATGAAGCCATGAAGCAATGAATCTATCTGAATATCAAAAACTGTGCAAAAAAACAGCAAAGAGTGATTTTGAGAGTCCAGATTTAGAGATTCTAACATGGGGATTGGGGATAGTTGGTGAGGCTGGAGATGCAGCATCGTGTATAAAAAAAGTAGTTGCACATAAAAATGAAGCACTAAAGGATGGTCTTAGAGAAAATCTGGGTGACACAATGTGGTATATTGCTACGATATGTAATTTTTATGGGTGGAATCTTGAAGAAGTTTTGAATGAAAATATAGAGAAACTTAAAAAAAGATATGGTGACGAGGGATTTACAAATGAAAAAGCACAAAGAAAGGGCACAAAAGAAGATTGGGGGGAGAAATAATATCGCGACGCTAATACGCGAATTCACACGAATTACGCGAATGGAGAGAAAGTTTTAAAATATTAGCGTCATTCGCGTTCATTCGTGTATTGGCGTCGGTTATAAAGTTTTCAAAACAATAATTATAAATTTAGGAGGATAAAATGTTAGGTAAGGCAAAACAATTATATAAGTTGAAAAAACAGGCAACGGCTCTACAAAAAGAGCTAGCGCAAACTGTTATCGAAGCTACTTCGCCTGATGAATTGATAAAAGTAGAAGTAGGTGCTGATCAAAAACTAAAGTCAATCGATATTGATCCTAGTTATCTATTACCAGAAAAGAAAGAACAGTTAGAAATGCAGTTAAAGAATGTACTTTCTTCGGCTCTTTCTCAATCACAACAAGTAGCTGCCAACAAAATGAAAGAAATGGGAGGACTAGAAGAGCTAATGGGGGGAATGTAGGAGGCAAATTTTTAATTTTTTTAAATTTTATAGTTTTTAAAAAAATGTTCTAATTTCTAAATTAAAAATTGTTAATTGGAAATTCAAATATGAAAATTGTTATTGGACTGGGAAACCCTGGTAAAAAATATGTTCCCACTAGACATAATGTGGGGTTTTTTGTATTGGACTTAATAATAAAAAAAGCAAAAAAACAAGAAAACAAAGAATCAATATTATTGAAAGATTTTAAACTAGAAAAAAAGTTCGAAGCGGAAATAGCTAAATTCGAACTTGGTGGAGAAGGAATAATACTTGTTAAACCTCATACTTTTATGAATAATTCTGGAGAGGCAGTCAAGAAAATAGTAGATTTTTATAAAATTGATCCCATAAATGATCTTGTGGTTATTCATGATGATATAGATGTTGAATTAGGAAAAATAAGAATAAAGAGCAAGGGTTCTTCTGCTGGCCACAATGGCGTTCAATCTATTATTGATAATCTTGGCATAGATCATTTTTTACGTGTTAGGATTGGCATAGGTAGGCCTCCAGAAAGAATGGATGTAGATAAATATGTATTGGGAAAATTTAGTAGTAAAGAAAGGAAAGTTATTGAAGAAAGTATTGACAAATTTATAGATAAAGTTTTAAAATATTTAGGAACTTTTACTAGTTTTGGATCTATTTTTTAGGAACAAACATGAAAAAACCCTCAGTTATAGAACTACTGAGGGTTTTTGGAGACATCTCCGTTAGGAGGAAAGTGTATCTGACCAGATCGGCCGGGTGAGAAGATTGTATTTTTATAATTTTTATACAATCTTTTCGTCCGGTCGATCCAGTCACATTCCTCTTCACCAGGCTTATCCCAAGTTGTCTAGGCGACATTTTTCCCGACTGTGTAACTAATGTTATTATTCAGTCGGTGTGTGGGTGCTAGCGGAGAGGGCGCTACTTGCGAGGTGGAATACCTAAAGGAGGGCTAAAAGGATTCCTTCACAAGTAGCGCTCTCTCCACTAAAGTAATTGGTTTGAGAGGATTAGTGATAACACTTTGTTGAATTATTAAAATACTTTTTATCTTTATTTGTCTATAATATAGCACAAAAGACTTATTATGTCAATATTATTTTGTCCATAAATAAATTGGCTTCAATAAGACAATAATATAAAATATAGACAAATAAAGCAAATCAATTAAACATAAAAATAAATCATCAATAGACAATTATAAATATAATTTGTCTACACTGTGGAAAACTAATATGGGTAGACATAAAAATAAAATTGAGGTATATAAAAAAAGGATCCCCTAAAGGATCCAGTATTGATTTAAATAAAGTAAAACACGAAAGGTATTATTTTTTGGAAAGCTTAAAATAGAGCATTAAATAAATAACTACAGCAGGTATCATAATAAGTATTGCTAACGATAGAATAATTATTTCCATGAGGTTTCCGTTTTTTATCGCTGTGATCAAAAGAGTTATACAAAGTACGATGATTGCTCCATCACGTATAGCTGAGGCAATCGCTGTTCTTTTATCAACTATCAATTTTCTGCTCCTCCCCTCGTAGACTTTTAATGGTTAAATTATATCTTAATTGGCTAAAAATATCAACACTATCTTTGTTTCTATGTTAATTCAATATAAATATTAAATAATACTAATTATAATCTTTTATGAGAAATAATATTTCTTTAAAATTTATTTTAAGCCAATTGGGTGATTTTTTATTAATCAAGAAAACTCAAGATTTTCTAGAAAAGAAAGATACAATTTTTATTGGCGAAATAGGGAAATTGGGTAAGATTTTGCTTTTATTATCCTTTATAGAAAGAGAAGTGAAAAATATTCTTTTTATCACAAGTAATAAGAATGGATTGGCCAATTATAGTAATAGTTTAAGAAATTTAGGAGAAAATTCTTTTTTTGAATTATTAAGTAATAATGCGGTGGATTTTTTGGCTAGTGGGAAGAAATTAGTTCTTAGCGATATAAACACTTTATTAGAAAAGACTATTTCTCCAGAGGAATATAAGAAAAATATTATTACATTAAAAGTGGGGGATGATATCCCTGAATATTTGAATGATTATTTAGTAGAAAATGGATATGAAAAAGTAAAAAAAGTTGGTCAGAAAGGAGAGTTTAGTATAAGGGGCGATATTATAGATATATTCTGCGGTAAAAATCCAGTCAGGATAGAATTTTTTGGAAAGAAAATAGAGAAAATTTATTATTTTAATCCATTCACATTCAAAAAAGTGAATGTGGGGGCGGTTCATAAGCCGCCCGAAAAGGTTGATATATACCCTCAAATAATTAAAGGGGATAATGGTTTCTTAATAAATTTCTTTGATAATTATTTATTGGTTTTTGACGGAGAAGACCAGATAAATAATAGTATTTTGTCTTCGTTTCAAAATGAAGGTGGCGAGGTTCTCCCAAGTAATATTAAAAGTTTGAGTCAGATTGAAGATTTTATAAAAAAACGAAAAAGAGTCTATTTGGAAGATTTTTTTGTAAATAAAGAAAGAGGAATCAATTTATCCTGGTTTGCGCCGAAAAACTATTCAAAAATGATATCAGATTGGATATTAGATCTTAAGGAAATGCAAAAAAAGGATATTAAGGTGTTTATTTATTCAGAACATGTTGACAAGATAAATAAATATTTTTCTGATAATAGAATTAATTTTGGATATAAGGAGAATATAACTTTAATAAAAGGGAAGTTGGATGAGGGGGTTAATTTGGCAGGATTGGGAATAACTATTTTTTCAGATAAAGAAATATTTGCAAGAAGAAAAAAGAAAACCTTCGACAAGTTCAGATCAAGAAAAAAAATCGATTTTTCTGCGATTACTAATTTAAAAAAAGGCGAGTATGTGGTTCATATTGATCATGGAATAGGAAGGTTTGTGGGTTTTGGAGAAATAGCAGTAGATAAGGTAAAAAGAGAGTATGTTTTTATTGAATATAGTAAGGGGGATAAAATATATGTTCCCCTGGATCAGGCGGACAAAATCACCAAATACATAAGCGTGGGGAATCAGTCTCCAGTATTATCCAGTTTAGCTAGTGGCAATTGGCTGAAAGTACGAAAAAAAGTAGAAAAGAATGTGGAAAACATAGCTAAAGAACTTCTCGAAACTCAAGCTTTCAGAGAGGTAAAAAAAACTTTCCACTACATCAACGACCAAGATGTTCAAGAAAAGATATCGGATGATTTTCCTTATAGGGAGACTAAAGACCAGAAAAAAGCCATAGAGGATGTTTTGAGTGACATGAATGAAGACAAACCTATGGACAGAATCATCGTAGGGGATGTGGGTTACGGAAAGACAGAAGTATCTATAAGGGCAACTGTAAGGGCAGTAGAATCGGGAGGACAAGTAGCATTTCTGGTTCCGACCACAATATTAGCCGAACAACACCTTTTAACTTTTCGGGAAAGATTAAGTGATTTGGGAATAAAAATAGAATCTTTATCTCGATTTCGTTCTAAAGCTGAACAGAAAAAAATATTAAACATGGTAAGAAGTGGAAGTGTGGACGTTATCATTGGCACTCATCGCCTCTTGTCTTCTGATATAAAATTCAAAAATTTAACTTTAGTTATTATCGACGAAGAACAGAAATTTGGAGTAAAGCACAAAGAAAAACTAAAAAAACTTAGGGCTAGTGCAGATATTTTAACCATGACTGCTACACCTATTCCCAGAACACTGTATTTGGGCTTAGGAGGACTGAAAGATATTAGTTTGATAAGCACGCCACCAGAAGGAAGATTGCCAATAAAAACAATTGTTGCAAAAAAAGATGATGAAATCATAAAGAGTGCCATTAAGAAAGAAGTAAGTAGGGAAGGAAGGGTGTATTTTGTTCACAATAGAGTGGAAACTATAGATGCTGTAGCAGTAAAATTAAAAAAAATATTGCCTCGTGTAAAATTTGAAGTGGCTCATGGGCAAATGAAGGAACAAGATTTAGCTAAGATTATGAATGATTTCGCGAAAGGAAAATTTCAAGTTTTGATTTGTAGTACTATTATTGAGTCTGGACTAGATATATCCAATGTAAATACCTTGATCGTAGATAGGTCGACTCATCTTGGCCTTTCTCAGCTTCATCAGCTTCGAGGAAGGATAGGCAGGGGAGCAAAGCAAGCTTATGCTTACTTTCTTTATAGTGAGAAGGATCTTAAGGGAAATGCTCAAAGAAGACTAAAGAGTATTGTAGAAAAAGGAGAATTGGGTGCTGGATATCAATTGTCATTAGAAGACCTGGACATTAGGGGTTCTGGCAATATTTTAGGTAAAGAACAGCACGGTAGTATGCAAATGGTGGGCATTGGTTATTATTTGAGATTGCTCGAAGAAGCGGTTGGGAAGCAAAAAATCAATCTTTCGGCTACGCTCAAGACAGGGAAATCAATAAAACAAATTGATGTTAAGATTGATTTACCTATTTCAACATTTATACCGGATGGTTTTTATAAAAAAGAAGAAGATAAGATCCGAACATATCAGGCTTTGGCAGGGCTTGAAGAAGAGAGTGAACTAAATAATTTTATAGCGGAATTAAAGAGTGGGGATAAGTCGCGATTTGTTCCCATGGAAATGCAAAATTTATTCAACATTATTCGCTTAAAAATTAAGGCCAAAAAAGCTGGGATTAAATCTATTATAGTTAAAGATGTTTTGACTGTTAGCGGGGCAAAAAAGAAGAAATTGTATATTGATTTTGATCATTTTTTATCTAAGCATGAAGTTCAAGGGATATTTTCCATAAATTCAAGCTTTTATTTTGGCAATACACAAGTGAAGATTGATTTGGATAAATTGGGGGAGGAGTGGTTTAGAAAAATTAATCTTATAATGGATGAATTGATAAAAAAATAGCCATAGTGTTCTTTTTTTGTTTTATTTTTTATTATTTTTATGTTATTTTTATTCTATGGATAATAAAGATCTAAAATACTACTTAGGTTTTTCACTTATTCCTCAAATAGGTGCAAAGAGGGGACAAAAACTTTTGAATTTTTTTGGTTCAATGAAAAATGCGTGGAAAGCGTCATTCTCAGACCTTACTCAAGCTGGAATCGAAAAAAATGTTATAGATGAAGTTATTAGGTATAGAAAGGAGGTTGATCTGGATAAAGAAATGGAAAAGGTAAATAATGAAGGAATTAGACTATTGACAATAGACAGTAGAGAGTACCCTAAATTGTTAAAAGAAATATATAGTCCTCCTTTTCTTTTGTTTATGAAAGGAGAAGTAAAAAAGGAAGACGAATATACCGTAGCAGTAGTTGGAGCAAGAAAAAATACAGATTATGGCAGGCAAATAACAAGTGAAATATGTTCTTTTTTGGTTAGAAACGGCATCGTAATTGTATCTGGTTTGGCAAATGGGATCGATGGTTTTGCTCATCAAGCGGCCTTGGATTATAAGAACGGAAGGACTATTGCAGTAATGGGTTGCGGAATTGATGAAAAAACTATTTATCCAGCGAACAATCAATCTTTGGCTAGGAGAATTGTTAGTGGAAGGGGAGCTTTGATTAGTGAATATCCAATTCAAGCTCCTCCTCTAAAACAACACTTTCCATCTAGAAATAGAATAATATCAGGTTTATCTCTGGGGGTTTTGGTGGTGGAAGCTACCGAAACCTCCGGATCTCTTATTACTGCTACTCATGCCCTAGAACAAGGAAGGGATGTTTTTGCCGTTCCGGGTAGTATCTATAATAAGAATACTGTAGGGTCCCATAAATTAATAAAAATGGGAGCTAAATTAGTTGAGAAGGGAGAAGATGTCCTAGAAGAATTGAATCTAAGAAGTGTAAGTCAAAAGTTGGAAGCAAAAGAGATTATTCCAGAGAACGATCAGGAAAAAGAAGTTTTGGAAAAACTGGAATTAGAACCCATACATATTGATGAGTTGGTTAAATCGACTAGTATCGAGGTGGGAGAATTAAGTTCGCTCCTTATGACCATGGAGATGAAGGGCATGATAAGGGACATTGGGGGAGGAAATTATATTGTGGCGAAGAATTAATTTTTTTGACAAATATTTTTTTTGATGATATATATGATCTTGTTATATTGCTACGTTGTTATCTTGTTTGTTTTGGTAATATTTTATGATAACAAGATGGCAATATTTTTAAATATGATATAATAATCAAATTATATATAGATAAATTATTATGGCAAAGAATCTCGTTATCGTAGAGTCGCCGGCTAAAGCCAAAACAATTGAAAATTTTTTAGGAAAAGACTTTAAAGTAAAAGCATCTTATGGTCATGTTCGTGATTTACCAAAAACAAAACTCGGAGTAGATGTAGAGGAAAACTTCGAACCTCAGTATTTGATTCCCAAGAAAGCAAAGCCTGTTATCAAGGAACTAAAAGAAGATATCAAAAAAGCAGATAGTCTATATCTTGCTACTGACCTAGATCGTGAAGGAGAGGCGATAGCATGGCATCTTCTCTATGCCTTAGGTTTAGATCCTGCGAAAAAACATAAGAAGAAAGTAAATAGAATTGTTTTTAATCAAATTACTGAAAGTGCAATAAAGAAAGCAGTAAAAAGTCCCAGGGAGATTGATATAAATTTAGTGGATGCACAACAAGCAAGAAGAGTACTTGATCGTTTGGTTGGCTATAAGCTATCGCCTTTTCTTTGGAAAAAAGTGAGAAGAGGTCTTTCTGCTGGTAGAGTGCAGTCTATAGCAGTTCGTCTTATAGTGGAAAGAGAAAGAAAAATAGAAAGTTTCGATGCAGAGGAGTATTGGGAGATTATTGCAAAACTAAACAAAGGGAAGGGTAATGAATCAGTAAATCAAGAAATCGACTTTCAGGCAAAGTTGTTGAAGAAAAAAGATGAAGAGTTAAAAATAAGTAATAAAAAGGAAGCGGACTTCGTTCTCAAAGATTTGGAGAGTGCTAGTTATATTGTTGGAGAGGTAAGAAAAAAGGAGAAAAAAAGAAATCCTTCACCCCCCTTTATTACCTCAACTCTTCAACAAGAGGCTTCTAGAAAACTTGGTTTTAGCGCAAAAAGAACTATGGTATTAGCCCAGCAGCTTTATGAAGGTGTGGGTTTGGGCAAACTCGGACATAAAGGTCTTATAACATATATGCGTACGGATAGTTTGAAGGTAGCACCGGAAGCAATAAGTAAAATTAGAAATATTATAGAAAGTAAATATGGCAAAAACTATCTTCCAGAAAAACCCAATTTTTATAAAAGTAAAAAGGGAGCTCAAGAGGCTCACGAGGCAATCCGTCCTACTCATCCAGATTTAACACCAGAAAATGTAAAAGAGTTTTTGGATCCGGCTCAACATAAACTTTACTCTCTTATTTGGAAAAGAGCTGTAGCTTCCCAGATGAATAGTGCTGTGATGGATACTACTTCGGTGGATATACTAGCAAAAGAATATCTGTTTAGAGCTACTGGTAGTGTAATAAAGTTTGATGGATTTATAAAAGTTTATCTAGAAGGAAAAGATGATGGTGAAGACAATGGAGGTGGAGAGGGTTTGTTGCCAGAATTAGAAAAAGATGAAAAACTTAATTTGACAGAGCTTGTTTCTGAGCAGAAGTTTACTCAACCGCCTCCTAGATTCACTGAAGCATCATTAGTAAAAGAATTAGAAAAACACGGCATAGGAAGACCTTCTACTTATGCACCTACTTTATCTACTATTCGAGATAGGGGATATGTGGAATTGGAAGAAAAAAAATTCAAACCTCTTGAAATTGGCTTTATCGTAAATGATATTTTAGTTGAACATTTTCCTCGTATAGTAGATATAGAATTCACAGCCGAGATGGAAGATAAATTAGATAGTATCGAAGAAGGAAATAAAGACTGGCATGAAATAATAAAAGATTTCTATGGTCCTTTTATAGAAAACTTGGAGAAAAAAGAGAAGGAGATAAAAAAAGAAGACATTATAGAAGAAAAAATCATAGATATAAAATGTCCTCAATGTGGTAAGCCCCTGCAAGAAAAATATGGTCGTTTTGGTAAATTCCTAGCTTGTACTGGGTTTCCGGAATGTAAGCATACTCAACCTCTAGAGGAAACAGAGGAAGAGAAAAAAGCTAAAGAGGAAGTAATAAAAGAAAACGGAGGTGTTTGTGATAAATGCGGGAAGGAAATGGTGGTAAAGGAAGGGCGTTTCGGTAAGTTTTTAGCCTGTAGTGGTTATCCAGAGTGCAAGAATATTAAATCAATCAACAAAACCATTGGAATGAAGTGTCCTGAATGTGAAAAGGGAGATGTAGTAGTAAAA
>CAYRIM010000024.1:0-9342 GCA_964424445.1 uncultured Candidatus Saccharibacteria bacterium
TAATAGCTTCTATTGTACTAGGATCTACACCCTCGTGATGCGCCTCCATAGCATGGATCACATCCTTGTTAAAACCATATTTTTTTGCTATTCCACAACCTATCTCTACGTGTGATCCTCCCATTTCTTGATCCAAAGCTTTGCCAATGTCATGAAAAAGTCCTGCCTTTTTTGCAATCATTTGGTCAGCACCCAATTCTGTAGCCAACATTTCTGATAGCTTTGCTACCTCAATAGAATGATTTAGCACATTCTGACCATAGCTTGTTCTATATTTGAGCCTTCCTAGTATCTTGATCAAATCAGGATGAATACCAGTTAAGCCTAAGTTTAGCACGGCATTTTCTCCAGCCTCTTTTATTTTAGCGTTTATTTCTTTTCTAGCTTTTTCAACAACATCCTCAATTCTAGCTGGATGAATTCTCCCGTCATAAATTAATTTCTCTAAAGCTAGTTTTGCAATCTGACGCCTAACGGGATCAAAACACGATATAACTACAGCTTCAGGAGTATCATCAACGATCAGATCAACACCCGTTGCCTTCTCAAATGCTTGTATATTCCTACCTTCTCTACCAATTATTCTCCCCTTCATTTCATCGCTTGGTATAGAGACAGTAGAAACCGTAATTTCAGCTGTATAGTCGGCAGCGTATCTTTCTATAACACTTCCTATAATATCACGTGCTCTGACATCAGCTTTTTCTTTTGCTTCTTCTTCTAGTTGTTTGATCCTTTTGACTAATTCATCGCTTGTTTCTTTCTCTATTTTGTCAAAAAGTAATTCTTTTGCTTCTTCTTTTTTTAATTTTGATATTTTTATTAGCTCTTCTTCTTCTTTTTCCTTTAGTTTTTCTGTTTCCTCCTTCGTTTTCTGTACTCTATCTTCTTTCTTTTCTATTTCTTTTTTTATGTTCTCTGCTTCTTGATTCTTTTTTTCCAACATCTCCTCTTTATCCAATAACCTTTTTTCAATAGTAGAAAGATATTCTCTTCTTTTGTTTTCCTCTTCTTTTGCCTGAGTTATTATTTTGAGAGAATCATCTTTCGCATTAATCAATATCTCTTTTTTCTTGCTATTGGCTTCATCCAGAACCTTTTTAGCTTGTGTTTCAGCAAGGTTTGCTCTTTTGGTCGCCAATGTCTTTCTAAGAAAATAACCCAACACCCCTCCTAGAAACAAACTCAACAATATATAAACAATTATTTGCATACTTCACCTCTCTTTTAATATTAAGTTTTAAATTACTTTCACTATTATATAAAATTTTTGGTAGTTTATCAACATTTTATTTAGATTAATATTTTAGAAAATATAAATTAACAAAATATTATTGTTTATTACAAAAGATATTGTTATTATTATTCATGGGGGAAAAAGAATGAGATATCATTATTATTAGTAAAAATTAATGGATAATGATAGCTTTTAATATAAAAAAAGCAATATAATCTAAAAACAAAAAAAATGAATAAAAAGAAAATTTTATTTTTACTCACCTTCTTCCTTCTTAGTTTTTTAATTATTCCCCAAAAGACCCTATCCGCTGAAAGTAGCACTATTAGCGTTCAACCATCATTAATAGATGACATATATCTTAATCCTGGACAATCAAGCGACTATAAATTTACTATAAAAAATAAGAGTGGGAACGACAAAAATATCACATTGGTTGTAAAGGCCTTTACTTCAGGCGAAGAACCCGGAACACCAATATTTAGTGATGAACAAGGAAATTCTATAGATTCTCCTATAATTGATTGGATTTCCTTCGAGGAAGAAAAGTTTAAAATAGAAAAAAATAAAGAAAAAGAAGTAT
Source organism: uncultured Candidatus Saccharibacteria bacterium (assembly GCA_964424445.1). Classification (GTDB taxonomy): domain Bacteria; phylum Patescibacteriota; class JACPGU01; order JACPGU01; family JACPGU01; genus CAYRIM01. Next base: position 1,821 of record CAYRIM010000024.1, read on the forward strand.
CCTTTAATATATTAGTACCCAGTGAAGCAGCACCTGGAGGATATTTTGCTGCAATCTTCGCCAGAGAAGAAGGTGCGAATGATCCCGACCATATAAATATAAAATCAGAAATAGGAACCCTACTTACAATGAATGTAGCTGGTCTTGATTCTGATGAATTAAACATAACAAAATACAGTAAGAGAAAAAGTTTTTTATACCCGGAAACACTTTTTATAGTAGAAGCAGAAAACAATACCACAAACTACCTGAAACCAGAAGTTTCCATAAAAATATTAAATATTTTGGGAAAAGAAATAGACAGTATAGAATTAGAAAATAAAAATTTCTTACCGGGAGACAAGAGAATGTGGGAAAGAGAATACTCTGTCCCCTGTATGATAGCTGGAATATATAAAGCAGAATTAAACATCAGCTTTAATGATATCTCGAAAACAGAAGCTATTTACCTTTTTTCTATATCAAAAACTTTCTATATAGTAATACTTGTATTATTAATAGTTTTATTATTAATGCTCCTATACAAAAGAAGGGGAAATAAAACAAAAATAAAAACATAATTTATATTTTATAGAATGAATAAAAATAATGTAAAGAAAACATTAGATAATTTCCTGGTTGTCCTTTTGGTGGGGTTAATTCTCTGTACTGGGATTTTGTCTCTATTCGCCAGCAGTATAGGCACAAACGTGATTGTTACACAAGCTCCCAAGGAAGAAGAGATAGAAGAAGAAGAGGAGGAAGAGGATGTAATAGAAGAAGAAGAGGAAGAGGAGGTAGGAGAAATCATTGAAGAAGAAATTATTGAGGAGAAGGAAGAAGAAGAGGAAGAGGAGGAGGAAAAAATGGAAGAAGAGAAGAAAGACGAGAGTAAGGAGAAGGGTGAAGAAGGAGATAGTCTTTTGGTGGGAATATTAGGTGGTTTAGTTAATTTCTTTCAAAATGCCTCTATAGTATCCGCTAAAGCATTACAATACGCTACTGAACAAACAATAGAAACATTAAAAAACGCGCCCGGACAAGCTCTAGAGATGAGAAGTAATCCTGAAGTAAAAAATGCTACAGCCAAGGCTTTAACGCCAACTGCAATTGTGGGTACAATAGTAATATCATATATAGGAACAATAACAATTGCCAGCTCTCTGGCAAATATATACCCGCTACTTGCTCAGTTCTGGGGTGCTCTCATGCAATACTTCGGAATAAAAAAGAAAAAGAGAAGATGGGGAGTCATTTACAACAGTGCTACAAAAGAACCTGTTGATCTAGCAATAGTACGTCTAATTGATTCTAAAAATAATTCTGTAAAACAAACAGTTGTTACCGACAAGAATGGAAGGTTTAGTTTCCAGCCAATAATAGGAAGGTTTCATATAACAGTTACGAAACCATCTTTCACATTTCCCTCAAAATTAGTAAGGGGTGTCACTAACGATGGAAAGTATAGAGACCTTTACTTTGGGAAAAATGTAAAAATATCAGAAGGACAAACTCTTGGTTTTTCCATACCAATAGATCCTTCTTACACCATGAAAGCTCACGTTAGTTTTTTTGACCGTATACGTTCCCTTCTGGAGAAAATGTCTACTCCCGTCCTTCTTTTTGGTATAGCCTTTTCTATAGTTATATTATGGATAAATACAAACTTACTAAATGGAGCTATTTTAGCAATCTACATCATTCTTTTTGCCCTTAAAGAAATGTTACTAAAATCTCCAACCAAACCATGGGGCAAGGTTTTCGATGCCAAGAACAAGAAACCAATATCAGGAATAGTTATAAGGCTTTTCGATCAAAAATATGATAAATTAGAAAAAACAAAAATCACAGACAAAAAGGGTAATTTCAACTTCTTGTTGCCAGAGGGAAAGTATTATATAAAAATCACATCTAATAGATATAAGATAGCTTCTAAGAAAAAAGTAAAATTCAAGCATGGTTATTATGGAGACATATTCGAAATAAAGAAAAAGAGAACGATACATATAAATATACCTTTAACAAAAACAAGAACCATTTCTGAAAAAATCAAATTACCCGTACAAAAGGTTAAAACTTCAATACTTAAGCCAGACTCTATATTTGATTACCTAGACCAAAAAGGTAAAAGTGTATCCGAGCTATTCAGGGAAATAAAATAAGGAACAGGAAATAACAGAAAATAATCCTATGAAAGATTGTCTTTTTTGTAAAATCGTAAATAAAGAGGTTCCCGTAAAGATCGTTTTTGAGAATGATGATATTATTGCTTTCGAAGATATTCACCCAATTGCCCCCGTCCACATATTGATCATACCAAAAAAACACATCTCCACCATTGATGATTTGGATGAAAAAGACACTATACTTGCTGGAATGTTAATTCAAACAGCAAAAAAAATTGCCCGCGATCTTGGTACCGCCAAAAATGGATATAAGCTTCTATTCCGAGTAAAGGGGGGTGGCGGACAAGAAGTAAACCACATTCATTTGCATCTTATTGGAGGTGCAAAACTACATGAAGAAATAAGACCCGAGTAAATTATTGAAATTGATAGACAATACCAGAAAAACAAACCCGCCAAAAAGCGGGTTGAAAAATCACAAAATAGACAAAGAATAAAATTTATGATAAAATTACAAACTATAATAATAATCCAAGCCATCAAAAGAAAGGAAGGTGATAATCTTGATCCAATTAAAAAGAAAAGAAAAAGAATCTTTTGAGAATCTTATGCGTCGTTTTAATAGAATACTTCAACAGGGAGGGGTTTTGACTCAAGCTCGAGAAGAAATGTTTCGAAAGAAAAAGACATCAAAAGTAAAAAGGAGAGAGTCAGCAATAAGAAAACAAAAAAGGAAAATGGAAAGACTAAAAAAATTTATGTATTAAGTAAATAGAACATTTAATAGAAATAATTTGAAAATATGAATATTTTAGAAAAAATCGATCAAGATTTAATAAAAGCACAAAAAGAAAAGAATGAAATTATTGTTTCCGTTCTTCGTATGCTTAAATCCAACATAAAAAACAAAGAGATTGAAAAGAAAGAAGAATTAAAAGAGGAAGATGTTATGGATATTATATCCAAGGAGGCAAAGAAAAGAAAAGAATCTGCTCAAGCATACAAAGATGGAGGAAGAGAAGAATTAGCCGAAAAAGAACAAGGGGAATATAATATATTAAGCAATTATTTACCAGAGCAAATAGGTGAAGATGATATTAGAAAAATAATAAAAGAAGCAATAGAAAAGATTGGAGCCTCTGCCCCATCAGACATGGGCAAGGTTATGGGAGAGATTATGCCCAAAGTAAAAGGAAAGGCAGATGGCAGCCTAGTTAGCAAGATAGTAAAAGAAGAATTGAATAAATAAGAGTGATAGATTTTTATTTCAAAAACAATACTAAACAAAAAATACCTCAGAGGTATTTTTTGTTTTGCCTAAAAAATGCTTTAGAGAAATTAGGAATTGAAAATCCCATAGAAGTATCTTTGATTATTGTAGACTCAAAAGCAATACGATCTCTCAATAAAAAGTATAGAAACAAGAACGAGGAAACTGATGTTTTATCATTCCCCATCGATCTAATAAAACCAAAAGATATTAAAAAATTCAAAAAAAATGATAAAATAATCCTAGGTGATATTTATATATGCTCAGGCTTTATAAAAAAGAACAGCCCGGATAATTTTTTGGATGAACTAAAGTTTGCTTTTCTTCATGGACTTATACACCTCATGGGATACAATCATAAAAACAAAGAGGATAGAATCCAATGGCAAAAAACAATAGAAAAGATAATAAATTAAATAACTCTTGCCCCCCTGCATGTTTTATTATAGTAGATGGTATGGGTATTAGTAAAAATAAAATAGGAAACGCCTATTATCAATCTGGCAATTTATTCATAAAGAAAATAGTGAAAGAATATCCCACATCCATTCTTGAAACTCACGGGAAAGCAGTAGGATTACCCAGAGACATCGTGGGAAGCTCCGAAGTGGGACACACAAATCTGGGAGCGGGAAGAATGGTAGAGCAAGATATAACAATAATCAACAAAGAAATAAAAAATAAAAGTTTTTTTAAAAATCCCGTTATTCTAAAAGCAATGAAAAAGGCCAAGAAAAATAATTCTGCACTACACTTTATGGGTCTTTTATCCGACGGAAATGTACATAGTAACACTCGTCATCTTTTTGCTTTGCTAGATATGGCAAAAAAAGAAAAGGTAAAAAGAGTTTTTATACACGTATTTACTGATGGTCAGGACGTAGATCCTATTTCGGGGATTAATTACATTAGAAAACTTATAAATAAAACAAGAAAGATTGGGATAGGTAAGATAGCAACAATATCGGGAAGGTATTATGCCATGGATAGGGTGGAAAGATGGAGTAGAATATCTGGAGTACATAAAGCTATTGCCGAAGGGATTGACCACTATCAGAAAGATCCCATTGAAACTTTAAAAAAATTCTATGAACAAAAGATATATGACCAATTTATTCCGCCAACTGTATTCGTAGATGATAGGGGTAAGCCGATAGGCAAAGTTGAGGCTAATGACTCTGTAATATTTTTTAATCTTAGGTCTGACCGTGCTCGAGCACTTACGAAAACATTTGTGAAACCAGAAGCTTTAGGAATAAAAAACCATCCCAAAAAGCTAAAAAATCTTTATTTTGTTGCTCTTACTAATTTTGGCGAAGACCTGCCAGTTAAAATCGCCTATAACAGAGGAGACTTTGAGAACACCCTGCCAAAAGCAATAGCTGATTCAGATCACATACGCCAGCTTTATGTTGCTGAATCAGAAAAGTTCCCCCATATTACTTATTTCTTTCACGGCCTATCATCTAAACCTCTTCGAAATGAAAATAGAATAAAGATAGACTCAAAAAATATTCCAACTTATGATTTAGATCCCTCCATGAGTGCCGAGGGTGTTTTTAGAGAAGTAGTAGATGCTATTGACCGAGGTATTTGCGAATTTATAGGGGTAAACTTTGCTAACCCCGACATGCTAGGACACACAGGAAATTTAAAAGCTACAATAAAAGGACTTCAGTTTGTCGATAAAAAGATAAGGGTCATTGTAAATAAAATATTAAAGAAAAATGGTTATATCTTTCTAGTATCTGATCATGGCAATTGTGATGAGATGATAGACCCAAAAACAAAAAGAGAACTAACCTCTCATACCAAAAATCCCGTATATTTTTCTATAATTTCTAATCGTAAAGATATTAGGATAAAAAAGAACGGCAGACTTTCCAATGCCGCTCCTACTGTTCTAAAAGTTTTGGAGATCAAAAAACCAAAAGGGTGGGATAAAGATTTAATCATAAACAAATAGTTTTTTAATATTTCCCCCAGCAAAAAACCCGCAGAACTTTTGCGGGTTTTAACTTTATTAGTAATATGTGTAGTAATAATGAGTTTTAACCAGATAGCCTTCATTCACATCAAGAGGATCGTTTCCCTTCCATCTCCACTCTGTTTTATCAAATAACCTATCCTCCTGAAAATCCTGCTTGATATATTGCATAATAACATGACCCTCTTTCACATTAATCATATAAATAGATCCAACTTTTACTACATCGCCACTAATTTCTTCCTCGTTCTCTAGAATAATTCTGACCCTACTATCTTCCTCATAGCAAAAAGCTTTCACGCTATAATCTAGCTCTGTAACAACCTGGGGAGGATCTGGCGGAACAGGATATGGTATTCGAGACCAGAAAACCCAACTAGTAGCACCTACTAGCAGGACCAGAACTGATATAATGATTATAACGATAAGCTGAATTTTTTGTCTTTCGAATGTTTTCTCATCACCTAACTTCAACCATAACTTACCCCAAGGATTTATAGCAAATCCAAGTATAATTGTAGAGATAGTCCCAAACAGTATAAAACAGAAAGCTAAAAATGACCAAAAAGGCTTCATCTCCGGCCTAAGCCAGTATGATAAAGTTAAGTAACGCAACAAATTAAGAAAATCCATTTTTCATTCATCTCCCTCCTTTTTATTTTCATCTCTCGGAAAAGCTTGCCTAATCATTGAATCAATAAAACAAATTTTTCTCTCAATTCTTCTCACCGATGCATATTCTAAAGCATTAATACTAGCAAACAAAATTGCATAAGAAATAAAAGCAAGAAAAGTTAACGAGACTCCATGTATTAAGCTAACAGCAGACCAGCCAGAGACAGCCATAACACAAATAACTCCCTCGGCAACACAAAAAAGAAATTTAAGGTTTGCCCTTGCCTCCTTTACTTTCGTTAATCTGCCCAAAGGAAGAATAGGGAAGCAATCTATCTCTACCTCTCTTACAATCTTGCTGAACTTTTCGGGATTGTATCTCTTGCTATCCGTAAAGCAAATCTCGTTATAGTTAGCTTCAATCAACGGTTTGAGATTTTTTTGCAAGCTAATATCTTCGTCGATAGCTTCGATTATCAACCGATTTCCATTATAACAATCCAATACCTCCCTTGTCACTTTTTTGCGAGCCAAATGAGGAATTTTCTTTTTTATTACTCGCAAAATCTCATAAAGAGCAATCATTGGTACTTGCCTCCTTTTTTTGTTTTAAAGTACAAAAATACACCTAGTATGTATTTTATGTCATCATATTAGCTATATATGGCCAAAAAGTCAAGTGGACTGACTATCTTTCTGTGTGAATAAATAGGATTGTAAACAGTAAATTAAGATTTACTTATATGTTATAGTCATAAATATTGACTACTACGTAAAGGTGTGATATTGTTATCTAGTATCATGAATAACGAACTACTACAAACACTAAAAGCTATAGGATTAGAAGAAAAAGAAGCCAGGGTTTATCTTGCCTCTCTTCAAGTTGGTCAAGGAACGGCTTATGAAATAGCCAAAGCTGCAAACCTAAAAAGACCTACAGTTTACGTCATAATTGATGAATTAGTACAAAGAGGACTAGTAACAACAAGAAAAGAAAAGAGGGGCGAGATTTGTGTTCCCCTGCCTCCCCGTCGTCTAATAGAAAGATGGGAAGGAAAAGTGCAGTCCCTTTGGTCGGTAATTCCAGAACTTAATGCTTGTTATAATAAAAGCAAGAATCAGCCCAAAGTAATGATGTTTGAAGGAAAAACCGGGATAGATGCAGTATATAACGAAATGACTCCCAAAGGAGTAAAACCGGAAGAAATTTTGGCATTTGGTTCTATTTTATCGCTGAAAGAAACCTCTCCCCATCAATTAAAGGTTTGGGAAAGAATAGCAAGAAACAAGAGAAACACCGTAAAAGAACTAGCAAATAATGAGCGAGGAATTAGGAGTTACGCAAAGAGAATGGAAAAATTAGACAATCCTAACTATGAAATCCGATGCACAAAACAAGATGTTTTTGGCAACTGCGACAATGTTATTTATAAAAACAAAGTAGCTATCTTCTCTTTGGGCAGAGAACTATTCGTAACAATTATAGAATCAGAAGAAATTAGCAAAACTTATAAGGCTATATTTGGGATGGCTTGGGAGAATGCA
>CAYRIM010000025.1:0-8319 GCA_964424445.1 uncultured Candidatus Saccharibacteria bacterium
AAATTGAAAAATAAAAAACGAAAAAAATCTGTGATTTTTTTCGCAAAGTAAGAATAGAGCAACTTAAATATAAATGCAAGAAATTGTCGAAGAAATTTTTTGCAAAGAGGAAGAATTTATAAAGCATTGAGCAAGAAAAAATCCATTTTTTCTTGTGATAGCGAAATGAATTATGACGAGGGCCCGTAGCTCAGCTGGTTAGAGCGCCACCCTTATAAGGTGGAGGTCACTGGTTCAAGTCCAGTCGGGCCTATTTGAAGGGGTTTCTGGTTAGAAATATCATCAGAAACCCGATAAACAAGAGCTAAATCAATGGTTCCAAAGTTATTATCCCTCCATGTTAATCCTTCTGGGAAAATGATACTTTGGATTCTTTGTTTTTGTGATAGTTCTGCATTTTTCCAAAGGTTCCAAGCATTTTTGAAAAAAAACTTAGTGAAATTGACATTGGTCTCAATATCATATTCTTCAATTTCAAAATCATTTCTATTGAGTCGAAGCATACCTATTCTATTATCATACTCAGTCAAAGTAATTACCTTCTCTTCTGGTGTTATTTCTTTATTAATACAAGAAATAATAGCCTTCTTTTTATCCTCTTCTATTTTTAGGATATCTTTCTCAACTTTTTTTCTTTGGTTATTTACTTTCTCAAATTTTTCTTCATATTGCTTTGTTACAACTTCACCAAATGCTTTGGTAGTCTTGTCTGTAGGAACTATTCTCTCCATTGTTCTTCGAAACTTTCTATGCATCTCGTCAGCTGGAATAGAAGGACAACAGCCCTTAGTTTGACAATGGTACTTTTTATATATTCCACCATTACCCTTGGGAGCACTAGCAGTTAACTTTCTGCCACATTTCAGGCAAACAATCAGTCCTCGCAAAGGATAGTCCTCGTTATTTCTGGAGTATGGTCTTGCTATCTTTGCTCGCCCAGATCTTATCAATTGTATTCTTTCGTATTCCTCGGGGGTAATCATAGAAACATGCTTTCCGTCATATTCCTTATCACTTATTTTTGAAATTAAAATCCCTGCATAATATTTATTAGAGAGCATCATATCTATAAATTGCTCTGATAATTTCTTCCCACCATGTTCTTCTATAATCTCAGGATAGCCATTCATATAGTTCATAAAGTCAACATTTTTCCAAGTTCCAGTAAGGAACTTTTTGAAAGCACTTTGAATTATGGGAAATATTTTATAATTTATTTTATCTGGTTTGGTCTTTTTTTCTTTCTTGTCGACAACTGGCGATAGGTAGCCGAATGGTGGAACCCATGGCCATATTCCGCCTTCTAATCTTGCTATCATCCCACCGACCACCCTAGTAGTTCTCAAATCATTATCAAATTGGGCAATCGAAGCTAGCATATTTTCCATGAGCTGTCCTGTGGGAGAGTCGTCAATTCCTTCTGTGGCAGACCTTAAAGAAGTTCCATTTTTCGAAAGCAAAGACTTAACGGTATGATGTTCTGATACATTCCGAAAAAATCTGTCTACTTTGTGAGTTACAAAAATATCTATATTATTTTTTTGACAAAAATCAATAGCTTCAAGCAAGGCTCTTCGGTCTTTTGTTTTTGCCGACTCTCCCTCTTCTATAAATACCTTTACAATCTCCCAGCCGTTCTGCTCACAATAATACCGACAAGCCTCCTCTTGAGTTTTAAGACTAGTTCCGTCAAGTTGACCTTTGGACGAAACTCTACAATATATAATTATCCGCATAGTATAGCTGTTATTTGTATTATTTTTTGACCCAAAAGAGGGTCATCCTGCTGGAACACCGCTTTTTTTGGAAGCAGTACAGAATGACCCATTTTTACCTCCAAAAATAAAAATAACGGTGTTCCAATATTAATTATATCAATTTCTATTTCTTTGGCAACTTTTTCTTTTTACTAACAGCGTCTAATGTCGTTTTCTTAATTATCGCTTCCTTATACTTTTTAGCTTCCCTCAGTATATATTCATCATCCATTCTTATTTGATATCTATTGCCACTAGCAAACAACACACTTACATCATTATTCTCCAAGAAAGTTTTTGCGTGCCAATATTCGCTTGTGTGTTCAGCAAGCGTGTCGTATTGGTAGGTGATAAGAGAATCAACAGAATACTTAACACAAAAGGTCATCGCCTCATAAAGAGCAATATCTAATTGATAATTTTCCATATCGCGAGTATTTTTATCTTGGAATATTCTCACTATCTTTATATTATTCTCTTCTGCAAATTTATGTGCCGCTTCAAGCTGGGCTTTAATTTCTGAAGAATAATCCGACCCATCAATAAAGGTCCTAATGTAAATTACAGCTGTTTTTATTGGTTTATTATTTTTAGATTCCATCTGTTTAAATTTATTGATATTACAATTTTGGAAAGGGGGCACTTATTCCAAGCCCCCCCCTTTCCAATCTCTACTTATTACTTAATTCTTTTGTCTTTCCCTTCTTTATTAAAAGAATTAATAGCTGATGACATACTAAATAAATGCATGTCCTCAGGACTTAGCTCTGGCAAAATCTTGATATTTTTATCTCCTAATCTTATTTTGATTTCAAGATAACTAGCCAAGTTTCTTGATATTCTTTCGTAGTGGGATACAACTATTGTGCCAATCTTATTAGATTTACAATGTGCCACCGCTTTTTTGAGTTCCTCTCTTTTTTCCAATGGTGTTGACCCCGCAACTCCTACATCCGAGAATACATGATCGATTTCAAGACCGTGATTCTTGGCATATTCTTTGCATTTCTTGACCTGATTACTAATATTTTCATTTTTATCAGCTTGTCCTGTACTGCCAGCAATTCTTGTGTAAATTACTGCCTTGTTATTAATTTCACTATTTGTCATGATTTAAAAATTTAGTTATAATATTATTGATGCGATATCGGGGAGCTTCTAGCAGGAGCTCCTATTTTTATTTCAGCTATCCATAATCTTGCTTTTCAATTTTATTTTTATTCTTAGCTTTCTTTTCTTTTTCTTCTCTCCTTATTTTATCTACTACCTCAATAGCTATGTAGCCAATTTCCGTCAGGTCTTTTATAAACAACTTAATATCCTCATCTGTAAGATGCTCTCCTTCTTTTCCTAAAATTTTTCTTGCTCGTTTGACTGAAATCATATTACTGGTTATTTGATAAGTGATCACATAGAGACCTTTCGGTAAATGCATCTAATACTTTTTTTAGGTCTTTAATGTTGTGGTAAGTTCCAGAGTTTGAAAACTCTTTATCGTACTGGACTTTTAAATAGCATTTCTTAAATTTTCCCTTCTGGATGAAATACAAGATTCTCTTTTTCTTCCGCGATTGGGTGCTAAGTATAATCTCATCGTTTTCGTCAAAAAACTTTAAAGTTATAAGAGGGGACTTTATTTTAATTTTCTTTGTCATGTTTTCTCCTTTAATATTTTATTTGTAATTTTTTTTATGTGGCGGGGAACTTATTCAAATGATTTATAACAGGTTTCTGATACAGAGACTGATACTTTCGTATAGTTCCTCTATCAGAAAGTTCCCTCGGAATGAAACTATCTAATAACCATCTGCCCCAAATACCCATCTTTCTATAGAGGATGCATAGAGTGCCTATTCAACTTTGTCCGAACTCATTTACCCTCTACTAGTATTGGATTATCAGGTCATCCGATGCATAAGTATGAAGGTTGATTTTATTTCAGAGCCCTCTTATTTTGACCTGATAATCTAGCACTAGTAGAGAGATAAACATTAGGCAGTGTCTCTGCTAGGCAGTATTTGTTTGAGTTATTAATTCTTCTGGGGTAGAATGCTCTAGGATTATCAGATATTTTTTTAAATCCTATTTCCAGATTCATGTTATTTAGAAGCCAGTTTGCATACTCTCTTTTGCTTTTAAATTGATATTGTCGGTATTCTCGTATATTTTCTCGTTTTCGCGCTTTTGACCTCTTTAAACTTGAAATAACCGTGTTTACGCATATTTGGAAGTGACTGGCAATCTCATCAAGAGATACGCACCCTCTTATGTGTCTGTATTTCCTTTTGCTGATTTTCTCCTTGCGAACATAACTCTCGGCAAAACATTTCACAATATAAGAGGTAAAATTCTTATTGCTGGAGAAGTTCCTCAAAAAAACTGATGTTATTTTTTCTAATCTTGATTTGTTAATATGTTTATTAGTTTCTTGTAGTGTGATTTTTCTGCCTTTGTTCTTCTTGTTTTTAGATAAAAGTTTGATTATGTATGCTTGGATTGTTCGTTTTGGTATGATTTTGTTGGTTGATTTATAATAGATTTTATTGTTGTTGGCATCCGCTTTAATCAGCGTTGTTTTATTTAATATTTTAGATAAGTAGCTTTGTGTTATATTGGCTATTTTGCGTAGTTCATTGGTATCAACATGACCGCAACCACTTTGATCTAGCAGATGTTTCGCAATAAACCATAAACGAAAAGCTGTTATATCTTTTTTCTTGTGGATGTAAATATAAAACAGAAAATTTAAACGAATCCTGATTATTCTTGGCGATTTTTTAATTTTTTTTTAAAGTTTTGACTTTTTTCTTTGAATTCATCTGATAGTAATATTTCAATCTCTTCCCACTTGTCATTTTTATTTGAAACAACATTATAGCTATTGCCATTTGCCCCCATATACGAAGGTGGGTAGAAAACTGGCGAATCACTAAAGGAAGACTTGATAATTTTAAAACCCCGAATTTCAATGCCATCAGCAGTAACAACATTCGCAGTCGCCAATATCCTTTCATTTTTTCCCTCATACATTTTTATATTTGCTTTCATATTTTATATTCCTAATATCTGTTCAGCTTTATCTAATATTGTTCGTTCTATTTCTGCCCCAGCTTCTTTATTGATTGGGTGAAATATATTAATGCTTTTGTTTCCGACCTTCTTGGTGGGGTAGGTGATTCTATATCCTTTTCCGTCCAACCGCTTATAGATACCTATGGAACCCAAAAATAATTGATTGTTTAGGACTATGCTTGCGAAGGCAACTAGCCCGTCTTGGCTTTTTATTGGTAGTATTTGGATTTCAGATATTTGCATAATGTTTTGTTATTTTTTTTAAATTCCCCATTATATTCTCTCAAAATCACAGAATACTTTTAGATTACCTAATTCAAAAAGTACAAATAAAAAATGGCTTCTTGTAAAGCCATTTTTGATAATAGTTATTAACAACACCCGAAGGTAAGGTGGGGGTAAGGTAATTTTTTATGTAAATTCTATTTCATAATAATGATGATTTAGATTATATCCACGAGTTGGAATATTGATTATAAAATTGCTTCTTTCTTCCTCATTATTAATTTTTAGACTAGATTTAAATGTTTTATTAGTCTCACCAATTTCCTTTATCATAAGATTAAGATTTTGACTATATTCTTCGTTTTTGTTATAAAACATTTCTACCAAACCCCTACTTTCTTTTCTACCACTTTGCAAAGCATACATAAGCTTTGCTCTTTTTCCACTTATGGGATAATTGTATAATTTATCTTTCTTAGTTCTTGTTATGCCTTTTTCTTTAGAGATGAATATTGTAATTTTAGGATTATCTTCTACACAGTCAACATGAGCTCGTTCTAATTTTCTTATACTATCTAGGGTAAAAATAAAAAAAGGTCTTTGTGCATATAATGTTTCTATATCTAGGTCTTTTAAGGATGGGTCTTTAATTTCACTGATTGCACCTCTCTTGTGTAGCCAAGACAAGACACTTGCGACTTCTTCACTAGCACTTTCTGCATCCTCGCAATTAATACCAGCGTTGATCATATTTCCCCTACGAAATATAATTGATTGGCCATCAACTTCTTTTTTATCAGAAAAATGCACCTTTACATATTCCAATAATTCTTTGACTATATTTAACCTTTTTTGTTTAAATGTCATTACTTCTTTCATTACATTTTTTAGTTTATAAAGATTCCGCTCTAGCCGTCCCAGCCTACGATATTCCCAGTATTCCCCCAAAACTCCATATACTCATTATCTCACAATTTCAAAATCAACTGAAGAATGTCTAAACCACTTGGGTTTTACTTAATTCCTTTACTTGCTCTGCCAAAAGAGCTTCATCTATCATTAGAATTGATTTGAAGTTGTCTGGCACTTCCATCCCAGCCTTGACGTACATATTAGCAAGCCTCATCGTTTTCTTGGTCATTGACCCGTTATAGAAATATCTTTTTATATCTGGCCACTCTCTTATTATCTTATAGAGGCGATTCATGAAGTATGGATGCTTTTGGTGTGGAACTTCTTTTTTGAGGTAACATAAACCATATTTGATATGCTTACACTTCCTGCACCCAAAGTAGGAATTTGGACCAGATAAATAGAGAATTTTACATGTTTCTGTTCCACATAGAGGACATACAAATGTAAAATCGGTCCCATAATTTAGCTCATATTGCTTCAATATTATGGTTTGCCCTCTTATTGCTAGTGGGTTTTGATTCCCTTCTTCTTGATAACGGATGTTAAGCTCTATGTGTTCTGGTCTATTGTGATCTACCGAATAATCTACCCGAAGGTCATAATTAAGCCCCCTAGCAACGAAAGTTCCTTTCTTTCCTGTAAGTAATGTTTTTTGCCCCTTGGATAGATAATCATCGTTAAAATTTTTTACAGGTATTAAAATGCCCCTGCCGAAATCACTTCGCTTTATATATACAGCCTCCTCTGCATATCTCCTATCATACTTATCAACTTTTTCATCAGAGATAGGAACTTCTTTATCTTGTAATTTATCTATTTCCATTAGTTTTTATTACTGCTACACCTATCTCAATTATATCATAATGGCTCTTTGCTGAGCCGATATGGAACTACCAAATGATATAATAGAGGTAATAGAAATAATCCAAAGTAAATGAAAAAATCAGAAAAAGAAGAATTCTTTGACAGATTGGCCGTAGAGGCGAAGAATATGGACACAGAGGGCACAAGACAGACATACAACGCCCTTATACGCTTAATAGCCAACGACTTGATGTCTGGCAAGAAAATCATATCCCTACCTGATTTGGGGGATTTTAAAGTCAAAGAGAGCAAGGAAGAGCACATAAACAAATACAATCCAAAAACCAAGAATATCGAAGTTATTGGAAATTCCCCATCATTACGATTTAGTACAGATTACAAGCTCAAGAAATACTGCAAATATGCTTCCAATAATGACTTAGGAGACTAGCTTATTGCTATATTATTGGCTTGATAGAGAGAGTAAATATCCTTTGATTTTATTATTTTTTTTGATATACTAAAATTAGTTAGTACAATTTATTTTAGCCTAAACCTTATTTATATAAGGCATGGTTATAAGACCACTACAGGACAGAGAACCCCGTTCTCAGTTTGCCTGTAGTGGCCGTGTTGGGAAACCAATATGGGTAGTCGCAAGACCGCCGAGCTGGAGCGGGGCTTTGTGTTTAAAAAATGTTATAAAAATATTATTCATAAATAAAAATATGTTAGGCTGGGGAGATACAAAAGAAGCACAAAACAAGAAGAGATTGAAAGAATTATTGAATTTGAAGAAAGAATATAGAGGTAATGAAGATGCATTATGTACTTTTGGATATAGCTCTAAGTCTCTCAATGAAGAGATAAAATGGAGAAGGAAAGAGGCTAAAAATGATAGGATAAAAATAATATATATTGTAAACCTTTTTATATCCCCTGCTATTGTATCAATCACTTTGGTGCATATAGGGATAATATCAGAGGAAAGCAGAGGATTGGTTGGGATAATTATTTTTATCATACTGCTTACCCTCCTTTGGTATTTAGAAAGAAGAGGTTATATAAAAGGAAATTTTTTTTAAAAGTTTTGATAAAAATAAAAAATGATTCCAATAGAAGAAGTAAATAACAAGATTCCATACTGGAAGAAGGTGGGAGGAAAAGACCTGACCATGCTTTACAATGGAATAAAGATGGTAACTGGCATAACTGTCGGGGAACTTACTTTGCAGATAATTTATGCTGACAGTAAGGTAAGAATAGTAAGCGGTACAGGTAAGAAAGAAAAAATAATCCAAAAATACCCCATGAATAAATTAAGGCAGGCAGAGAAAGATTTTGAGAAACTTATAAAACAGAAGCCAAGTAAAAAAAGAACGAACAGCAAATTTCCAAATATCAAGGAACTTCCTAATATCCCAAAGAAAAGTAATTACATGTTAGTAGCACTACCAAATGAGTCACTAACCATCTATGACCTAAGAGGGGAAAAGCCAAGAGAGATAATGCAAGATATTGGGTTAGCCCCAGAATTTCTTCTGCA
>CAYRIM010000026.1:0-8099 GCA_964424445.1 uncultured Candidatus Saccharibacteria bacterium
GCCAGGAAGATTTGGAAAAGATAGAAGATGCTGATGAAATAGAAAATAAGCTTTTGGGTGTTATAGACAAACAGTTTGATGAGAGAAAGAAAAAACTAGAAGAAGAAGGATTGATTAATATTATTAGAATAATATATCTAAGAATAATAGATATGTTTTGGGTGCAGCATCTTACCGAGATGAATCACCTTCGGACTGGCATAGGGCTTGTGGGTTACGGCCAAAAAGACCCTTTAGTTGAATACAAACATCGTTCTTACAAGATGTTTAAACAACTTTTAGGGATGATAGATAGTAATTTTGCTAGAACATTTTTCAAGATACAAATTGAAAGAAAGGAACAACCAATAAAGATGCAAGAAAAAAGAGTTGAAGAAAAAAGAGATAAGGTTGAACAATTTGATTCAAAGAAAGAGACCGAAGGAGAAAAAAATATTGTTGCCAAAAAACAAAAGGTGGGCAGAAACGATCCTTGTCCTTGCGGAAGCGGGAAGAAGTATAAAAAATGCTGCGGGAAATAAAATAAAAATTTTTATGGAAAACCAATATCTACACGAGGTTTCAATAACGGCTATTATTGTAAAAGATGGTAAATATTTAATTACTAGAAGATCGAAGGATAAAAGGAAATTTCCAGGGATGTGGACTGTTCCCGGAGGAAGGCTTGAAGTTAGCGATTATGTAAATTTGCCGAAGGATACAAATCACCACTGGTATAATGTTTTGGAAAAAGTTTTAAGAAGAGAAGTGAAGGAAGAAGTTAACATAGAGATAGATCAGATAGAGTATATAACAAGCATGACGATGACAGTAGGGGAATATCCAACTCTTATTGTTTCTTGTATTGCTGAATATGTTGCTGGCGAAATTGAATTACAAGAAGAAGAAGCAGATAAGTATGAGTGGGTGAGTCTAGAAGAAGCGAAGGATTATGATTTAATCGAGGGAATTTATGATGAACTGGTGATGGCAGAGAATTATAGAAAGGGAATAAAAAGTGAATGGAAAAAATTTTAAATGAAAAATAAAAAACATATAATAAAATTCAGAAAGATTAATTATGATATATTTAAAGCTATTAAGAATGGAGATAAAAAAGTAGAAACAAGAGCTAATACTATAAGTTTTCAAAATATAAAAGCGGGAGACGAATTGGCTTTTTCTTGTGCTGGCGAAAGTCTTAAAAAGAAAGTCAGAAATGTGAAAGTATTTAAAAACATAAAAGATTTGCTCAAAGAATATAAGCCAAGCGAAATAAACCCTAGGATTGAGTCAGAGGAAGAATTAATAAAAATGTATAATAGTTTTCCTGAGTATCGAGAAAAGATAAAAAAGCACGGGATAATCGCTTTTGAGATATAAAATATTGCACATTAAATTGGAGGTGAAAAAATGAAAAGGAAAATAATGACTGTCTGTTTCATCTTTCAGGACCAAAAGATCCTTTTAGGAAGAAAAAAGAGAGGTTTGGGCGAAGGGTATTTGAACGGTTATGGCGGGAGATTAGAAGAAAATGATGCAAGTATTGAAGCGGGCATGATAAGGGAGGTGGAAGAAGAATCAAAGATTAATATTGTTGAGGCTGAATTACTTGGTGTAGTAGACTTTTCCTTCGTGGGAGAGCCGGAGCTTTTACCTCGTGTTTATATCTACAGATCTGAAAAGTTTTCGGAGGAACCCATTGAGACTGAAGAGATGGAGCCAATTTGGTTTGATGTGGACAGTATTCCATTTGAGGAAATGTGGGATGGTGATAAGATATGGTTTCCTTTTGTTTTAGGTAAAGAGAAGTTTAGAGGAAAAATATTATTTGATGAGAATAAGAAAGTATCAGAACATGATATAAAAAAAGTAGATTCGATTTCTATAATATAAAAACCGGCCTTTTGGGGCCGGTATTTTATTTAACCTGTTCTACAATCTTCTTGAAAATTTTCGGTTCGTCCTTGGCAAGTTCAGAGAGAACTTTTCGATCTAGTTCTATATTTTTATCTTTCAAAAGTTTAATAAATTTAGAATAAGTTAAACCAAGGGGTCTTACGGCAGCATTAATACGAATATTCCAAAGACCTCTCATGGTTCTTTTCTTTGTTTTTCTGTCTCGATAAGATTGAATCCCAGCTTTAAGATCTGCTTGTCTAGCTCTCTTTATAGTTGTTCTATTTAAAAGTCTTCGTCCCTTAGCACGTTTTCTTAGGGTCTTGTGTTTCTTTTTTGTTATTATTCCTCTTTTTACTCTTGGCATCTTTTTACTTTTTATATGGTAATAGTTTTTTTATTCTTTTTTTATCCGCAGTACTTACATCGTACATCTTAGCGTATTTCCTTTTTCTTTTCTTTGATTTTTTTGAAAGCAAATGAGAACGGAAAGCTCTTCTTTTTTTGATCTTTCCGTTTTTAGTGAATTTGATTCTTTTTGCAAGTCCTTTATGGGTTTTTAGTTTCATCTTTATTTTTTTCCTCAAGGGGTGATATTGTTATAGATAATCTTTTGAATTGATAAGACATCTTATCTTCGGGCTCTGCTATATCTTTGAATTCCTCTACTATCTTGTTCATATTTTCTTTTCCTTTATTTATATAAGCAGCCTCTCTTCCTCGAAACATCATAACAATCTTTACTTTGTGGCCCTTTTCTAAGAATTCTTTTATTTTTTTCATCTTTATTTGAAGATCGTGAATATCTGTTTTTGGGCGCAATCTTATTTCCTTTTGTTCGAGGGACTTTTGTTTTTTTCGGCTCAATTGTTCTTTTTTTGTTATTTCATATTGATATTTACCCCAGTCCATTATTTTGGCGACTGGAGGCTGAACCTTTGGTGCAACCAAGACGAGATCCAATCCTTTGTCGTAAGCCATTTTTATAGCTTCTGCGGTTTCTATATTCTCTATCTTTTCTCCCTCATCGGTGATTAAGGTAATGTATCTGGCTCTTATCCTCTCGTTTCTTGGATTCAAAACTTTTTTTTCTTTTCTTTTGTACTTCTTTATTTTTTTAGATTAAAAGTTTGTTTATAAAAAATTCTAACATAAAATCCCAGTGTAATCAATATTATATATCTTTTGTGTTTTCTTTCTCGGGAACTATTATTTTTAGACAATGAGGAACAACGCTTATATTAACGGGGGTTTTGCCGCACATTTCTCCATCAGCCTTTACTTGAATGGGATTCTTTGATTTTATGTTAATGCTATCTCCTTCTAGGATGGTTATTTCGTCATTCCTTTTTTGTTTTTTATTGGTACTATTCTTTTGTTTTAATTCTAGTTGAGCAGCAGGTCTGCTTATTATTAATATATGCAACTTTCCATCTGTTAGTTTTCTTTCTAATTTATAAGCATGATGGTTATTAAGGGGGATTGTGCTTATTAAAACAGAAGAAATATTGGTTTGAAGCTTTAATTCAGAATTATCGTTTATTATATTTAGAGATATGGGATAGTACTTCTTTGGTTTTTTAGTTGGGAATATCCCTAATATTTTTTCCTCTTCTCCTTTGGGGTTTTCTATTTCTATTGAGGAAGTAAAGTATCTATCATCAACCATCCCTAAGTCCATATCAATTATTTTACCTTTATTCAATGCCTCGCATCCCTTCTGCCAATTTTCTATTCCCAATATGCCTGCCAATATATTCATCTCTCCTATTGGTATTATTCCCATGGCAATATCTTTTTTTGCTATTACTTGGATAATATCATTAATAATTCCATCTCCACCTATAGCTACGATTTTCTTTACTTTATTCTTTATAGCATTTTTTGTTGCCTTAGCAGCATCTCCCTTCTTATTCAATTTAATAAAATCTTTCGATATATTTAGTTCTTTTAGGTATCTCCTTATCTTATTTTCAAATTTTTTACCCCTACCTCTGTTCGCTTTTGGGTTAAATAGATATGAATACATAGTTTTATTTTAATTTATTCTGTTTCGTATGTTGGTTTTACAATATCTTGATCTTCTAGTTTTGCGTGCATAGTTGATTTACCGCTAAATATTCCTCCGTGCTTGATGCTCAGAGTCTTTGCGGAGATATTGCCAAAAACCTTTCCAGAAGAAAGTATATCTAATTCATCAACCACATTGATATCGCCATTTACCTTTCCTGCTATTGTTGCATTTTTTGCGCTGATAGGAGCGTTTACTTCTCCCTCAGCTCCTATTATAACGTCTCCTTCAGCAATAACTTCTCCAGAAAAGCTACCGTTAATTTGAATGTTATTTTTTGCTTCTAGTTTTCCCGAGAGCGTCACCCCGGTTCCCACTATTGTTTCAAAATGAGGAACCTGAGCCAGTATCTCTCTTTTTTTGAATAATGCCATATTATTACTATTTAATGCTATTTTTATGCTACTAATCATTATACCTGTTTTATAGAATAAAGGCAATATTTGAAAAAATATTTAAAAATTAAAATATTAAATATTGCAAAGTATTTACAAAAGATATATAATGGATCATTAGTTTGGCTAGTTTATGGTTTTTTGACTTTCGGTGATTGTTTTTTTATAAAAATTATAGAAAGCTAATAAGTCGTAATCTAATAGGCTAGTGTTATGAAAAACATTATATCTATAAAAGGTGCTAGAGAACATAACCTCAAAAACATTGATCTAGATATTCCTAGAAATAAATTAGTAGTTATAACGGGTCTTTCTGGGTCAGGCAAAAGTTCTCTTGCTTTTGATACGCTTTATGCTGAGGGACAAAGGCGTTATGTAGAATCACTTTCTTCTTATGCGAGACAGTTTTTGGGATTGATGGAGAAGCCAGATGTAGATCAGATAGAGGGTCTTTCTCCTGCTATTTCTATAGATCAAAAAAGTGCAACAAGCAATCCTCGTTCTACCGTTGGTACAGTGACAGAAATATACGATTATCTTCGACTTCTTTTTGCTAGAATTGGCGCAGTGCATTGTCCAGAATGCGGAAGATTGATAACATCACAGACTGTTCCGGAGATAGTAGACCAAATATTAAAAGAAAAGGAAGGCTCCAAGCTTATGATATTGTCTCCAGTTGTGAGAGGAGAGAAAGGAGAACACCGTCAAGTTATTGAAAAAGTAAGAAAAGACGGATTTGTGAGAATTAGAGTGAATGGAACCATATTGAATATTAATGACAAGATAAATATTGATAAGAACAAAAGAAACAACATAGATATAGTTGTTGACAGAATAGTTTTGGAGGACAAGGGGGATGACCAAATCCGTTTTCGTTTAAGTGATTCGGTGGAAACAGCTCTTAGGTGTAGCGAGGGGATTGTTGCTGTGTATAATGTGGATGAAAAAAAAGAAAAGGTTTTTTCAGAAAATTTTGCTTGTGCAAGGTGCGGGATTTCTATTCCAGAATTATCTCCGCGCAGTTTTTCTTTCAATTCTCCTCATGGTGCTTGTCCCAGATGTACAGGATTGGGCATTAAATTGGAAGTGGACGAAGACTTGGTGATACCAAATCCTCGCCTTACTATTGCTGAGGGAGCTATCAGACCTTGGTCTAGAACTACAGCAAGGGAGGGGTGGCATGTGAAAATACTAAAAGAAGTGGGTAAAAAATATGGTTTTGATATTGATACGCCTGTGGGTCAGTTTAATGAGAAGATTAGGGGTATTATTATGAACGGTACTGGGGAAGAAGTTTTTTATATAAATCCTGGACCACACACTAAGTATGCTGTTACTTATGAAGGAGTAGCAAGTAGTCTAGAAAGAAGATATAGAGAAACAGATAGTGATGCAGCTAGGAGGGAATATGAAAAATTCATGAAAGAAAAGGTTTGTCCAGAATGTGAAGGCAAGAGATTAAAGAAAGAGGTTCTTGGTATAAAGGTAGGGGGAAGATCCATAGATCAAGTAGTTGATGGTGACATTGAGGACTTGATAGTTTTTTTTGATCATTTGGCTGACAAACTAGAAAAGAAGCAAAAGAAAATTGCTGATCAGATTATAAAAGAAATAAAAGCGAGACTAAATTTTTTGAAAGATGTGGGATTATCTTATATTACTATAGGAAGAGCGGCTTCTACTTTATCTGGAGGAGAGGCTCAAAGAATACGATTAGCTACCCAGATAGGTTCTGGCCTTACTGGTGTTTTATATATTTTGGACGAACCCACCATAGGACTTCATCAGAGAGATTCGAAAAAATTAATAAAAACACTAAAAGATCTCCGCGATCTAGATAATTCAGTTATAGTTGTGGAGCACGATGAACAAGTTATAAATAGTTCTGACTGGTTGATAGATATAGGTCCCAAGGCAGGGGAGCATGGAGGTAAGGTAATCGCTCAGGGAATTGTAGAAAAAGTAAGGGGAGACAGTAAGTCTTTAACTGGTAAATATCTCAGTGGTAAACTAAAAATTGATATTCCCAAGAAGAGAAGACCTTTTGGTTTTGCTCAGGACAAGAAAGGGAATAGGAAAAAATTGGAGATAATAGGTGCTGAACAAAATAATTTGAAAAACATTGATGTTAGTATTCCCTTAGGTTTATTTACTGTAGTCACTGGTGTTTCTGGGTCCGGAAAATCGAGTTTGATAAATGACATACTAGCGAAGAAATTGTCAGTCGAGTATCATCATTCTTTGCAGGAAGCAGGGAAGCATAAAGAAATAAAGGGAATTGAGTATTTGGATAAAGTAATAAACATAGATCAAGCGCCCATCGGCAGGAGCCCCCGGAGCAACCCCGCTACCTATACAGGACTTTTTACAACTGTTCGAGAGCTTTTTGCCAAAACTCCTGAGGCAAAAAAAAGAGGATATAGGGAGGGAAGGTTCTCTTTTAATGTTAAGGGTGGCAGATGTGAAGCATGTAAGGGAGACGGCGTGAACAAAATCGAAATGCATTTCTTGCCTGATGTGTATGTTACTTGTGATGTTTGTAAGGGCAAAAGATACAATAGAGAGGTTTTGGAAATTTATTATAAAGATAAAAATATTGCTGATGTTTTGGATATGACAGTAGAGGAAGCATATTTGTTTTTTGAAAATATTCCAATTCTCAAGCAAAAACTTATCACACTAAAAAATGTCGGCTTGGGTTATATGAAGTTGGGTCAGAGTGCCACAACTCTTTCTGGCGGGGAAGCGCAAAGAATAAAACTAGCTACCGAACTTTCCAAAAGAGCTACAGGAAAAACCCTGTATATTCTGGATGAGCCCACTACCGGTCTTCATTTTGATGATATAAAAAGACTACTTGGAGTTCTCCAGGCCTTAGTTGATAAAGGTAATAGTGTTTTGGTAATAGAACACAATCTCGATGTTATAAAAAATGCAGATTGGATTATAGATCTAGGACCTGGGGGGGGAGATAAGGGGGGTGAGATTGTAGCGGAAGGGACACCAGAGGGGATAGTCAAGGTTAAAGCAAGTTATACAGGAAAGTATCTAAAAGATGTTTTGAAATAGTCCGCCTACGTCTCTTTCTGTCAAACGAACTACGTTCTGTTATGACAGAAGCGGACTACGGCGGATCCCAACTATATATTTTAAGTTAATGTGTGCGAAGTTATACAGGGGAGTATTTGAAAAAATTGTTGGGTAAATAGGATGTTGGGGAAAATAATAAAATATGTAGAGGCGCGATTTATCGCGCCTTTTCGAATGTTGAAAGTCAAAAGGAATGACAGACGTAAGTCTACCAAAATTTTTTATTACGTAATTAGTTACGTAATATGTTACGTAACAAAAAAACCGGATGCTGAGATCCGGTTTTGTAAATTCAATAGTTATTAAGTTTTTGCCCAAGAAAATACACCAAGTTCTCTCCAGATTTTATTTATTTCTTCACTGTTAGTATCTTCGGGGACAGAGAGCTTTACTTTAAATTTGGGCCCTTCCGTAATAATTCCATTAACAGCATCAAACTCATATTTGTGCGATACTTCTGTTAGTAGTATTATGATACTTTCGTCCGATTTTTTCCCCTTAGGGTCTGGAATTAGAGGTAGTAGTTTCCATAATTGATCCTTGTTTAGGTATATTGTAATAACCATGCTACACTTCCTTTCCGAGGCACTGCCTCATAGGATTTTCCCGTCACTGACGGATTTTTAAGGTGCACTGCACCTGATGTAGCTTATTTTAGCAAAAAA
>CAYRIM010000027.1:0-7998 GCA_964424445.1 uncultured Candidatus Saccharibacteria bacterium
TTTCTCCCTTTCAAAGCATTCTAAAAACTGTTCCTCTTACTTTTGATCAATGGATGTTTCCTTTGATTCTAGCTTTCCTTGATGTATTCTTAATAGAAGTGACCAAGTGGGTATTTATCGTGAGGCATAAGGTTGGTTCTTGAGTGTTGATAAGTATTGGTTTATGAAATACAATAGAAGAGAATTCCAAACTAGATCATTGCTTCATAGTTTCATTGCTTCATTGTTAAGCTGGTTTATTGTTCTTTGCAACAATGAAACTATGAAATAATAGAACAATAAAATAATGTCGTTATTTATCTGGATTATAATTTTTATAGTAAGTCTTGTTGTCTTAATAAAAGCAGCTGATATTTTTACTGAAAATAGTGAGAAACTGGGAATTGCTCTGGGAGTACCTGCTTTTATAGTTGGGCTTACAATAGTAAGCATAGGGACTTCTCTGCCTGAGCTTGCTACTTCGTTTGTCTCTGTTTTTAGGGGGACCACAGAAATCGTTACTGCCAATGCTATGGGTAGCAATATAGCTAATGTGCTTTTAGTTATAGGTATTTCTGCAGTATTAGCAAGAATGCTTAAGGTAGAAAGAGATTTAATAAATCTTGACTTGCCTCTATTGATAGCATCCATGATATTGATAAGTTTTATTGTTTTGGACGGTAGGGTGGTTTTTACGGAGGCAGTAATATTGATCTTAGCATATATAGTCTATGTTGCCTATACTCTAAAAAACAAAGAAACCCTTGAAGATGTTGTGACAAAAGAGGAGGTAGCTGAAGTTTCTAATATAAAACAAAGAAAAAGAGGCAAGATAAAGGGGGTCACTATTGTTTCTATTATAATTAGTGCGGTATTTATATATTTTGGAGCGGAGTTAGTTATAAAATCTTTAATCAATATTGCTGAGGTTGTTGGAATTGGTTCGGCGGTGATTGCTATGAGCGCTTTGGCTATCGGCACATCCCTGCCGGAGTTAGTAGTATCGGCTACGGCAGTTATCAAAGGAAAACACGAGATAGGAGTAGGGAATATTGTTGGCAGCAATATTTTTAACACTTTTATGGTCATTGGTTTGCCCGGCTTGTTTTCCACTTTAAGCATTGATCACAATACTTTATATATAGGCCTCCCCTTTATGATAGCGGCAACTATTATCTTTGCTTTCTCGGGAATCAGTAAAAAAATATATAATTGGGAAGGTATGTTTTATCTTCTGATTTTTGTTCTCTTTATAGGTAAACTTTTCGGTTTGTTTTAGTTGTAGTTTATAATTAATGTTATGAGAAAAGTTTTTTTTATTATTTTATCTTTTCTAATAGTTTTGGGGATAGGTGCCATATCTTCTTTTGCTTTTTTTGATATATATGATTTTTATTTGAGAAATCGTTATCCCCTAGCTTATGAAGATTATATCAATAAGTATTCTGCTGAATTTAGCCTCGATCCCGCTCTAATTGGTTCGGTTATATACGAGGAAAGCAGATTTAGGTCGGGTTCTATATCAGAAAAGGGGGCCATGGGACTAATGCAGATACTTCCTGAAACAGCGGTTTATATTGCAGAAAAAACTCATGATTTGTATTTTGACACCAAGAATTTGAATAATGAAGAAACCAATATTAAATACGGATGTTATTACTTGTCTTATTTATTTCATAAATATGACGATTTAGATAAAGTTTTAGCTGCTTATAATGCAGGTGAAGGGAATGTGGATAAGTGGATAGAGGAAGGTAAATTTGAGATTAAGTTTACAGAAACTAGTAATTTTGTAGAAAGGGTGATAAGGAGCAAGGCAATTTATGAAAAACTATATTTTGCCGAATAAGATGTTTTTTTGATATAATAAATAAAATTGTCACATTGATACAGTGTCACATTGTCTAATTTTTTAACAATGTAATAATGTGACAATGTAACAGTTGGTATATTACTAATTAATTTTCTTTAAGCATATTTATAAAAGATTAATAATAATCTGAGAAGGAGGTTTAATATGAAGCTAAATCCAAACGCTTTTGGTCTTGCCTGCGGACTGATCTGGGGTATTTTGATTGCTGCGATGACCTTAACCAATCTTTGGTGGGGCTATCCTAGTTCTTTAGTGAATTTAATAGGTGATGTTTATAGATGGGGTTACAGTACTAGTTATATCGGTGTTTTGGTTGGTTTGATATATGGATTTGCTGACGGATATATAGGAGGAGCCATTTTTGTTTTGTTATACAATAAACTCATAAAGAAATAATAGTTATCAATAAAAACAAATTGATGAAAGTAAAAATTGATACAAAGAAATGTATTGCTTGTGGTCAATGCGTGAATATTGCTCCTGACATTTTTGAATTAAGAGATGTTGAGGGAGAAATAAAAGCACAAATAAAAAAGGACGCAGAATTAAAGGGAAACAAGGATGCTGTACTTGATGCGGAAGAGGGGTGTCCTACTGGTGCGATTTTATTGGAAGAAGATAAATGTGGAGCAGAAAACAACAAATAGGTATAAATAAGCTTTTTATAGCCGAAATAAAGGTTTTTGTGTTGCAAAAAAACATAAAACCTTTTTTTATTGTTCTGTTGGCTTGTTTATCCTTTTCAAAAATTTTGACTTGTGGACATTGGGAAGGTATCATATAAGTGTGGATAGTGGATAATTCGTGTGGATCGATTGGTTATTATAATAAACAATATAAGATATTTTGAGTATAAATTTATAAGTAAAGTTGGTTCAATGTTGTATCTAGCATCTGATCATGCGGGCTATAAATTAAAGGAAATTGTAAAAGAATTCTTGGGTTTTCTTGAAGTGGAATATCAAGATTTGGGCACTAACGATGATAAGAGTGTTGATTATCCTGAGTATGCCAATAAACTAGCCAAGAGGATGGATAAGAAAAAGGATAAAGGCATTCTTTTTTGCGGGACAGGTGGAGGAATATGTATTGCAGTAAATCGCCATAAAGGAATAAGGGGTATCGTTGGGAATAACGAGCATGAAGTACTTTTGGGTAGAGCTCACAATGATGCTAATGTTCTGTGTCTGGGGGGAAGGCTCATAGGCGAAAATATGGCAAAGAAGTTGGTAAAGATATTTCTGGATACTCAGTTTTCTAAAGAAACAAGACACAAGAGGAGAATAAGAAAATTGGATAAAAAATAAGATGTTATCTTGCTAGCTTGCTATCTTGTTCTTTTTTTAACAAGATAACAATCTAATAAGATAATAATATTTTATGTTTCGCAAAATCATACCCGTAATATTGGCTGATGACATCAAGGATTTTAAGGAAAAACACGAAGTTATTTCCTCTTTTTCTGATGAAATTCAGATTGACATTGTGGATGGAGAGTTTGTGGACAACAAGACCGTAACACTTGAAGAAATAAATGAGCTAGATGAGGATAAAATATATGAAGCTCATCTTATGGTTAAAAACCCTCTAGAATATTTAGGGGAATGCAGGAGACTTGGTATAAAAAGAATAGCCTTTCATAGTGAGATTGAGGGTGATTTGGAGAAAATTATTGATAAAATAAAAGATCAAGGATTTGAAATAGTTCTTGCAATAAATCCAGAAACCAACATAGCTGATATGGATATGTATGCAAAAAAAATTAACAGGGTTCTCCTGCTTTCTGTCGAACCTGGCTTTGGGGGACAAAAAATGATTTCAGGGGTTTTGGATAAAGCAAAGAAACTTAGGGAAAAGTATGAAGATTTGATTATAGAGATAGATGGAGGGGTAAATGTTAATAATATAGGGGAAGTCTTCTCTTCTGGAGTAAATGTAGCTTGTATAGGAAGCGGGATTTTGAAGGCGAAGAATCCAAGGGAAGCGTGGGAAAGATTAAAGAAGTTTGAATAATAAATTATGTTTTTTCTTATTCTCAATTCTAATCAATGTCTAAAAAGAAAATTACCGAACTACAACAAAAAGCTAAAGAAATTAGAAGAGATCTGACCACTCTTCTCTACAAAGCTGGTTCTGGTCACTGGGGCGGATCTCTTGGTATGGCTGATGTTTTTAGTGTGCTTTTTTTTGGCAATATTCTGAAATACAATCCCAAAAAAAGCGACTGGAAAGATCGTGACCGATTTATTTTATCTAATGGTCATATCTGCCCTGTTTATTATACAGCTTTGGATCATGCAGGATTTTTTGGTGATAAAAAAATAAAACTAAGAAAGTTAGGATCTCCTCTTCAGGGACACCCTTCTCATTTACACTTAGATATGATAGAAACTTCCACCGGGCCATTGGGACAGGGGGTGGGAGTGGCAGTGGGTAAGGCTTTAGCCTTGAAGCTTAGGAAACAGAAACCCCCAAAGGTTTTTTGTATAACAAGTGACGGCGAACACGAAGAGGGCTCAACCTGGGAGGCAATAAGCAGTGCGGGGAAATTCAAACTCGATAATCTTGTATTTATCCTTGATAGGAATCATTTGCAAATAAGTGGGAGCACAGAAGATGTAGCAAATCTTGGCGATATTGGTGCTAGATATAAGAATTTAGGGTGGGAGGTATTCGAAGTAGATGGGCATAGCATAGCCAAGATTTTGAAGATTTTTACTCAAGTAAAAAAGCGAAACCATAAACCAAAACTGATAATTGCCAACACTGTGATGGGTAAAGGAGTAAGGTTTATTGAGAACGATTATCATTATCATGGAAAAGCTCCAAATGAGGAAGAATACGAGAGGGCGATGGAATTATTGGGGTGATAAGGGAATATAGGATTAAAGAAATAAGGAATCAAAGAAGCATTATTACGTAACTAGTTACGTAACTTTATCAAAATAAACTGTTATTATGAAGAAAGAATATATTAGGAAAGTAACAAGATGAATAATTATCTCAATCCACAACTTTTTTCTCAAGACATCGAACGCAAAGAATGCCGTCAGGGTTTTGGTGATGAAATTGTGGAATTAGCCAGAAAAAGTAAAAAAATAGTAGTTTTGGACGCGGATCTCGCTTCTTCTTTGCGTTTGGATGAATTCAAAAAGAGATTTTCCAATCGCTTTTTCGAAATGGGAGTCAGTGAAGCAAATATGATATCTGTAGCAGCGGGGATGGCACTGGAAGGATATATTCCTTTTACTTCTTCTTTTGCGGTCTTTACTCCAAATCAGGCTCTAGCACAAATAAGAATTTCTGTTGCTTACAACAAAGCTAATGTTAAAATTATAGGATCTCATGCAGGGATTACGACAGGTGCTGATGGAGCGAGCCATCAAGCGTTAGAAGATATTGCCATTATGAGATCAATTCCTAATTTTACAGTTATTGCACCTTGTGATTATTATCAAACAAGAAGGGCCGTGAGAGCAGCGAGTAAAATAAACGGACCAGTTTATATTCGTTTTGGTAGAAGCAAGGTCCCAGTTGTTACTACTGAAAAAACTCCTTTTAGAATTGGCAAAGCTCAGGTATTAAAAGAAGGAGTGAACGGGACAATTTTTGCCCATGGGGAGTCAGTATATAGAGCCTTGATTGCTGCTGAAGTTTTAAAGCAAGAAAAAGGATGGAGCTTTTCGGTGATAAATGTGCATACCATAAAGCCATTAGACGAAAAAACTATCCTAAAATATGCCAAGAAAACCAAGGTTTTTGTAGTAGCTGAGGACCATCAAGTTGCAGGAGGATTGGGCAGTGCAATATCAGAATATTTGTCTCAGAATTATCCTATTCCTATGGAGTTTGTGGTAATAAAGGATAAATTTGGAGAAAGCGGAGAGAGCAAAAAACTTATCGACAAATTTCATATAGATATAGAAGATATAGTGGAGGCATGTAAGAGAGTTTATGAGAGGAAAAAGTTTTAGGAAAATTTTTAATTTTTTAATTTTATGGTTTTTAAATAATGTTATAATTTCTAACTTTTTAAAAATTTAAGAATTAAGATTTATTTATAAAATTCAAAAATTACAAAATTAAAAATTTTATATCAAAATACTACTAACACTTCAAATATGAAAAAATATGACCTAATAATAATCGGTGCTGGCCCCGCTGGGCTTACAGCTGGTATATATGCTGCGAGAAGAGCTTTGAAAACCCTTGTTTTATCTATGGATGTTGGTGGTCAGGTGGCTTCTACTCCTGATATAGAGAATTATCCTGGGTTTGAGATGATTTCTGGAGCAGACTTGTCGGGGAAAATGATGGAACAGGCAAAAAAATTCGGTGTGGAAATCAAAGTAGATGAAGAAGTGCAGGAACTGAAGAAGGAAAAAGACATCTATATCGCGAAAACGAATAGTAGCAAATACGGTGCGGAAGCAATAATCTTGGCTTTTGGGAAGAAGCCAAGAGAACTAGATGTGCCGGGAGATAATGAATTTCGAGGGAGGGGAGTGAGTTATTGTGCTACCTGCGACGGTCCTTTTTTCAAAGGAAAGAAGGTAGCTGTGGTTGGTGGAGGAAATAGCGCCATGGATGCAGCTTTATATTTATCAAAAATAGCCGAAAAAGTATATGTGATACATAGACGGGATCAATTCAGGGGAGATGAGATAGAGGTTGGGAAAATGAAGAATAATAAAAATATTGAATTAGTCTTGGATAGTACAGTTTCGGAGATTGTGGGCAGTGATGTGGTGGAAAAAGTAAAGATAGAGAACGTGAAAACCAGAGACACCAGCGAGTTAGTAGTAGATGGAGTTTTTGTAGAGATCGGCTATGAAGTAGCCTCTGATTTTGTAAAAGATTTAGTAAAAATTGACGATAGAAGTCAAGTAATCATAGATGCGGATGGCAAAACTTCAGATCCTGGGATATTTGGCGCTGGGGATCTCACCCAAACTCCCTATAAACAAATAGTAGTAGCCGCAGGACAGGGAGCTGTGGCGGCGCTTTCTGCTTATGATTATATCCAAAAGAAAAAAGGACTGCCTACCGTAAGAGTAGATTGGGGGAAGAAATAGGGCGTTAGAATATTGGGATACTAGGCTATCAGTAGGTTGGGAAAATGATAGTTATTATAAAAAAACCGCTACTTAGAAGAGCGGTTTTTTTATTTTGACTTTTGAATTTTATCTTTTCACTTTCCCTAATATTCTCCTACTATACTTAGGGTTATGGTATTAGAGTAAGCAGCACCTTCTTGTAATTCATTCACTTCTAGTTTGAATAAGACTTCATCTGCTCCCCCATCTATTCTTCTAGCTACAGGAGCAGAGGAAGAAGCAAGGCTCGCATAATTATTTATCCCATTACTATAAAATCTACCACTGTCTCCAAGTAAATTAGTGTTTGTAGAAGAATAACCCAAAAATCCTTTCTCTTGATTATCTGCTTCGGGAGAACGCCAAGTAAGAGGATTGCCATTGGTACCAGGAAATCCTACTATCTCATATCCCTCTACTGACCTTAGGTTATGATCTTGAGATATGTATATAGTGTATCCTCCATCGTTATCAACAGATCCCACTAGAGACAAGGCTCCGGTTCTAATATCTCCTCCTTCTATTTCTCCAAAATCTATAAAGGAAGGAGAGGTGTTAATGTTTGTAACTTCACTTCCCACACTAGTTCCTGCGGGAATACCAGAAACATCTAAGGTTACCTCTGGAGGTATCTCCACTTGTGTTTCTGCTGCAGAGGGAGGAGTTTCTTCGCTAATAGTGAAAGAAGGGTCGGGATCAGTCCATCCATAGAAATAACTTTCTTGTATTGGTGGACCACCTGGCGGTACAGCCACAAGTCCCCAGTAATAATCATGGTTGCTTTCTAGACTTTGACCGATGCTTCCTATGTGATACTCACCTATTACTCCTCCGCTAGTCTCTAGATCCTGACCAACGGTAAAACTAGCATTAAGTGGAAAGCCTAATAGATCTATATGATCAAGAGTATAGAAAACAACTACACTAGGGTCACCAAATGGATCAAGGATATCCCAGCCAAAAGGATTGTCTTTTGTAATAACAATGCCATAGCTAGTAACTGTGCCGCTACAATCATTTACTATGAAGTCAATGGCTGGTTGAGATTCA
>CAYRIM010000028.1:0-7945 GCA_964424445.1 uncultured Candidatus Saccharibacteria bacterium
TTAGTAATTTAATCTATTATTTGCCTGCCCCGCCCCTGACGCTTCTGCGAGACCCGAATGTAATTCGAGTAAGCAGAAAGGAATGGTGCGTGGGTCAAGTACTTTTTCAAAAAAAGAAGTTGTAGTAGTTATACCTTCTATAAAATAATAATCCTAATACTCCAATATCCAAACACCCCGATACTCTACTTCCCCAGATTCCTCAATGCTATCTTCAACTTCTCATCGGGATCCTTTATTTCTCCAGGCACCATCTTCAGTGCCGCTCTTGCTTCCACCGCATTATAACCAAGTCGAAGAAGCGCTTCATACACATCTATATGCGAGCCTACATCGATTGATTTAGTGCCAACAGGACGCACATCAGATATCTTTATTTTATTCTTCAGTTCTAGAACAATTCTTTTTGCGGTCTTTGATCCTATACCGGCAATACCAGTCAAGATATCTGAATTATCCTCTATAACAGCTGTTCTGAGCTCGTCAACTGTTGCCGAATTCATCACACTCAAGGCTACCTTTGGACCTATGCCAGATACGGAAAGTAGAAGCTCAAAAAGATCCTGCTCTTCTGTAGAAATAAAACCGTACAGAGCTTGGTTGTCTTCTTTTATGTGGTGATAAGTATACAAAAAACACTCCTCCCCTACCTTAAAAGAATCCAAAACATTCTTTGGAGCGAAAACCTTGTAGCCGATTCCTCCTGTTTCCATCAATATCCATCCTTCTTTTTTCAATTTTAAAATGCCTGAAATACTAGCTATCATAATCTAATAAATAATAATTTTACACAAAAACCAAAAGTATCAAAAAAACAATAAAAATCAAAAGAAGCCAGAAGAAACTATACGCAACAATACTTATGGCTTTTTTTGCATTTCCTTCTTTAAAAACAAGAATGGGATAAGCAAACACAACCAACGCTAAAAACAAAATAGACAAGACAAGCAATATTAAAAGCATAGCTGGACCAGTAATAGCGTTAAGCTCCCCAAACAAGACCTGAGCTCTACTTATAAAAAGAGTGATAAGCGCAATATAGAAAAACACTACCCCACCCTGAAGAAGGCCCAACCAAAAACTGCTTTTTTCTTTGAGACTAAAAGCTTTTTTTATTTTAGAAATTTTTTCTTTATTCATATTTTCCTCCCTTTATTTCAGCTTGTAGTTTGTAGGAAAATTCCTAAAAAGCTACGGGCTAAGAAGCTATAAGCTATTTTAATTAACTTTTATTTTTTTCAAAAACCTCGCCGCATCTTCCGGACTTACTACATTTATAATCATGTTCGTGCCAAATTCGAACCCTCCCCATGTAGTAATCTTTGGCAGAATCTCCACATGCCAATGATAATATCTGGAAACCTCGTCTCTTTCTCTAGATGATACAAATTTCGTAGGCGAAGTATGAATATAAAAATTATAATCAGGATTGTTCAATCCTTTATACATTTTAGCTAAAACAACCCTCAAGATCTCTGCAAAAGACTCCATTTGGTCTATTTTTAGATATTCAAAAAAACCATTATGGAAACGAGGCATAATCCATGTTTCAAAGGGATATCTGGAAGCATAAGGACAAAAAGCGATAAAATTATTATTTCCCCATATTGTTCTAGTTCTGCTTCGAAGCTCCTTTTCTTGCATATCGCAGAATACACATTTTTTATTACGAAAGAAATAATCCCTAGAACCCACCAATTCTCTTTCTATTAAGCTTCCTTCCCAATGATTAAATCCTAAAATCTGACTGTGAGGATGAGGAATAGATGCACCTGAGCTTTTCCCATGATTATGGATTATTAACATATAACGAATGGGGATAAAAGGATTATGTTTATGAAAATTAAATCTTTGTAAATAAGTTTCTACAACCTGCTGGGTTTTATACAAATTTAGCTGACCCAAGTCTTTGTGAGGATGATTGGTTATAGAAACTTCATGAATGCCAACCGCAGGCAGACTATCAAAAAAACTGTTCTCTTCTATTTTTTTTACAGAAGCACTTTTACGAAAAATAGGAAATTTATTAGGTACTACTCTAATATCCCATCCTGGTGTATCGGGTTTTGAATCGCTCTTGCGTATAGCATAAGTCTCCTTTGGAGTTTTTTTCTCGTTTCCTTCACAGAAAACACAGTTTTTGTGTTTATCTTTTTTTGTCTTTTTTGGAACGAAAGCTTCTGGCCTTTTTGCTCTCCCAGGAGACAAAATTACCCATTGTTTTGTTATTGGATCTTGGCGGTATTCGGATAACATATATTCATTTTTAAAAGATAATTATTTTCTTAATGTTTATTATACTAGATTAGAATCATAGTTTCCAAATTTTTAATTTTTTAATTTTTGAATTTCATAAATAATAACTTTAAACCCAATTTTCAAAAATTAAGACATCAAAATTTATTTAAAAATTACAAAATTACAAAAATTAAAAATTTTTCATCTTACAGCAGTGTGCATGCGTAATAGCTATCGCCAAAGCATCTGCCATGTCATCCGGCTTAGGAATATCATCTAGTTTCAAAATCATTTTTACCATCATCTGGATTTGCTTCTTTTCTGCTTTTCCATACCCGGTTAAAGATTGCTTAACTTCAAGAGGAGTATATTCGTAGATTGATAATTTATTTTTTTGGGCCGCTAACATAATAACCCCTCTGGCTTCTCCCACACTCATAGCCGTCTTGATATTATTAACAAAAAAAAGCTTTTCAATAGCTAAACAATCCGGTTTTTCCTTCTTTATAATCTTCTCTACAGCATCATAAATTTCCATCAAACGAATAGGGTGTTCTTTTTTAGCAGAAGTAATAACACACCCACAATTTTGAACTTTGAGATTTGAGTTTTGCATTTCTACAACCCCCCATCCAGTTGTTGCTGTCCCAGGATCGATACCTAGTATTTTCATGTTATAATTTTAACATTATTTAGCAATAAAGATAACATGTGATTTCTTGAAATAAAATACATAATATGATATAATAATTACATGAAAACATCCTTAGTTAAGACAAAAAATCCAAAAAAAATTCCTAAGATCTTAAGAGAAAAGTCCAAGGAGATAAGAGAACTTACTCCTGATATTTTGGATTTGATAAAAGAAATGATAAAAGTAATGAATGAAAATAACGGAGTAGGATTATCTGCTATACAAATTGGAATACCCTTAAGGGTCATGATTATAAAAAATGGCGAAGAGGATTTTGCTTTTATCAATCCGGAGATAATAAGTCTGAGTGAGAAGGAGGTTCCCTTTAGGGAAGGATGTCTTAGTTTTCCTGGAATGTATGCAAACATCATAAGGCCAGAAACAGCAAAAATAAGAGTAAAAGACATAGACTGGCAGGATGTAGAAATAGAAGCGGACGGTATAGTAGGCAGAGCATTCCAGCATGAAATAGATCACATGAACGGAATTGTTTTTGTTGATCATGTAGAAAATTTTGATGACCTAGAAAGAGTTAATAACTAGTTTGTAGCTTGTAGCTTCTTGGCTGGTAGGAAAATTCCTAAAAAGCTACAAGCTATTTTTAATCTAAGACTATGTCAAAAGACTATTACAAAACACTCGGTGTAGATAAAAACGCTTCTACCGAAGAAATAAAAAAAGCCTATAAAAAGCTGGCCATAAAATATCACCCCGACAAGAATAAGGGCGATAAGACAGCTGAGGAAAAATTCAAAGAAATAAATGAAGCTCATCATGTCTTGTCGAATCCAGAGAAGCGCTCTTCTTATGACCAATTCGGAACTGCTGATTTTTCTCAAGGCGGGGGTGGTTTTGATTCTAGTAAAGGATTCTCTTCAGGAGGATGGTCTTCTTTCGGCAATGAAGATTTCTCTGACATATTTGACATGTTCTTTGGAGGAGGAAGAAAAAGGGAGAAAAGGGGAAATGACATTGAAATAATTATGCCTCTTAGTTTCGAAGAGTCCGTATTTGGCGTAGAGAAAGAGATATCCTATTCTGTACTGGACAAATGTCCGTTATGCCAAGGAAAAGGCGGAGAGAATCCAAGAACTTGTTCTAGATGCGGAGGATCGGGAAAAATCGCAAAGACCACTAGGACTGTTCTGGGATCATTTTCTCAAACTACTATATGTCCAGAATGCAAAGGCAAGGGAAGGGTACCAGAAAAGAAATGTCGAGAGTGTGGGGGAACGGGAAAAACTAGGCAAAAAAAGAAATTAAAGGTAAAGATACCAGCAGGTGTAACAAATAATTCTTCAGTACGTATTGTTGGCGGAGGAGAAGCAGGTGATGATAGAAATGGAGATCTCTATCTCAGAATAAAGGTAGAACCACATAGAGAATTCAAACGCAGAAACTATGATATATTTAGCGAGAAAGAAATTTCTTTTACCGAAGCCGTTCTTGGAGACAAAATCGACATTAACACCCTACATGGTCCTGTAAAAATGGGCATCCCAGCAGGAACACCGTCTCATACCGAATTCCGCTTGAAGGGAAAAGGAGCCCCCCATCCTAACGGGAAAGCAAGAGGAGATCACTACGTTCTTGTCAAAATAAAAGTTCCCAAAAAATTGAGTAAAGAAGAAAAAGAAATTCTGAAAAAATTAAAAGGGGACAATTTTTAACACAATTGACAATATTCCCGGATCTAGTATTATTAAAATAAGTTAGAAAAAATAAAAATAAACAAAATCATCATGAATCCAACATGGGACTTATTTATTATCATCTTTTTTGCTGTTTTGGTGGTTTTTGGTATTGCCCTAGGAAGAGAAAGGGCAATAGTAGGAGTAATCGCATCATATATAGGACTCATCACTGCAAACGTTTGGGGTAATGCTGCTTATAACTTAATAGGAGGAACCTCAGCTAACATTGGGGATTTATCTTTAACAGCTGGGAATTCACCTTTTATGATCAAGGCAATAATTTTTGCAATTATTGCGATACTATTGATAGCAAAAGGAGACTTCCTAAAAAAAGCTGTCACTTACCACACCGGAATGTTCTCCATGATGTTTTCCGCTATATATAGTTTTCTCAATGCTGGACTCATAGTAACTGCGCTTGTTTCATTCTTGAGTGATGCTCAAAGAACAGAGCTTCTAGCCCAATCAGAGCTTACCAATACTATTATTCAGTACCAAACTTGGTGGCTGGTACTTCCTGTGGTACTTATGATAATCTTAGGATTTAAACATGTAGAAGAATAAATGACCCCAAAAGAAAAATTACAAAAAATTATTGATAGATCTACTTTAGATAAAGAAGAAAAAGAACTGTGGAGAATCTTCTTAGACAATACTGACAATAAAGGAGCTTCTTCGGTTCTTTTTGTATTACTTGATAACATGAAGAATTTAAAATTTCTAACCAAAACAATGAAGGTAAAAAAGGAAGCTTTAGGAGAAATGAATAAATACAAATGGGAAGAAATTATAAAAAAAGAAAAAGAATATATAAAGGACTACGAATAAAACCTATAAAATGAAAAATAATCTAGATGCGATATCACATCCAGAAAGAAGTATTGAAAAAAAGCCTTTCAGAGAAAGGTTTTTAGAAAAGATAGAAGAAACCAAATCCTTCGTAAAAAATGAGGCTGAAGCGTTAAAAGAGCTAGTAAAAGAGGGACTACATGGAAGATTGGTAAAAGCTGTTGTGAGAACAACAGCAGCTATAACTATATTTATGCTTGTAAAAGGAATTGCAGCACCAGATAGAGCAAGTGCGGAAGAAATAATAAGTGAAGAAGGTCCCAAAATAGTACAAATAGCTGGTGAGGAACTAGAGGACCCAGAGACCCTAGAAGGAGGACCAGAAACCTTTGGGGTAGAAGTAAATCAAGGATTTATTAATCAATTCTTTGGACCCTTTGAAAACGCTATAACTGAAAGATTTGAGGAAGGAGCTAACCTTACCTTCCAACCAGAAGATACAGACGATTTTACTAAAGGAACTTTTCTTGAAGATGGGGAACCAATTTTTAAATATGAATTAATTATTTCTGATGAAGGAATTCCAAAACCCATTTTCCATATGATAGAAGTTGATAAAACAGAAGAGGGTGGAGAAAAAGTAACAATCAAAACAGAGACTCATCACAAACCATTAGAAGACACTCCTTCAGAAGAAACTATTAGTGATGTTACAGAAAGCGAAAGCTATGGAGATGGTTATGAGTTGGGAGAAAAACAAGTAGAAAATAAAATTGATAAGGTAAGAGATATGCATAGTATCCAAAGAGATGAACTAATAAGAACACTAAAACTTAATGTAGATTCAAAAATAAGTATTCTAGAAAAAGCCGATCTCACCGAAGAAGAAGCAAATAAAATTCAATGGGAAATAGGAAGAGTACAAGCTCATATTGATACATATGAAAATATACAAGATTAATTAGATAAAACAAAAAATAAAAACCCGCTTTTAGGCGGGTTTTTTTAATACGCCCGCTGGGATTCGAACCCAGGACACCCTGCTTAAAAGGCAGGTGCTCTAACCAGGCTGAGCTACGGGCGCGTGATTAGTCTTTTTATATAAATTTTACTCTTTAAACTTTTTAAATAATTCTCTCGCTTATAAGCCAAATGTTTATCACTATACTCTTCTTTATAAGCCAACTTCCAAGGCCCTCTGCTTTTTGTTGCTTTCGATCTTCCATTGAAATGTCTTTTTAACCTATCTTGAACATTACTTGTGACACCAATATAATAACCACTATCTGTTAAACTTTTCAGAATATAAACAGTATACACCATGAGTTTTATATTTATTTTAATTTTTAGGACACCCCCGACTTTAGTCGGGGTGCTCTAACCAGGCTGAGCTACGGGCGCGTGATCGATAATAATATTTCGATTTGTAAAGTCAGGCTGCTTGCCCGCTGAAATTCGCACTGGCAATAACAGAATGTAATTCGTTTTGCCAGTAAGAATGCAAGTGGGAGCTACGGGCGCGTAAAACACCATCACACTTCTTAACATAAAGATTAGCTGTCCCGTTCTGCGGGACTTATTCTATTATAAAACAAGAAGGTTGACAACTTTTTATAAAACTTTATCACAAAGATCGTCTTTTTTCAATAAAAAATGTTATAATAAATAAATCCGTAACATAAAAACAAAAGAATGAAGGTACAATTTTTTGGTGCAACAAGGAGGGTCACGGGATCAAATCATCTTCTTACCATAGAGAGTAAGAAAATTATTATAGACTGCGGTCTTTTTCAGGGAAGCTCTGCTGAGAGAGGAAAAAACTTTGAACCCTTCAGATACAATCCTCAAGAAATCGATGCTGTCATTGCTACTCATTCTCATATTGACCACATAGGAAGAATCCCAAAGCTAGTAAGAGAAGGGTTTTCCGGCCCGATATATTCAACCAAACCAGTAAAAGATTTTGCGAGAATATTTCTTGAAGATACACTCAAAATATTAAAGGGGGAGAGAAAAGAAAAAAAACAGCCCCTTGTTTGGGACAAAACTGATCTAAAAAAAACGATTGATAAATGGGAGGTCTTTGATTATCATAAGCCTTTCAAAATCGGAAAGGCTGAAATAGAGTTTTTTGATGCTGGGCATATTTTGGGGTCAGCAATTATTAAAATTACCGGAGAAGACAAAACAATTATTTTTTCCGGCGATCTAGGTAATCCCCCCGTACCCCTTCTTATGCCAACCGAAATAATAGATAATGTAAATTATATAGTAACAGAATCCACCTATGGAGACAGAATCCATGAAGATCTTGGAGAGAGACAATTGAAGCTGGAGCGAACAATAGAAGATGTAGACGCTAGAGGAGGAGTTCTCTTGATCCCTGCTTTTGCCATGGAAAGAACCCAAGAATTGCTTTACGAAATAAATGAACTGGTAGAAAATCATAGAATAAGAGAAATTCCTATTTTCATTGATAGCCCACTGGCAATAAAAGCAACAGAGATCTTTAAGAGAAATGAAATTTATT
>CAYRIM010000029.1:0-7727 GCA_964424445.1 uncultured Candidatus Saccharibacteria bacterium
TATTCAAAAATTATGATATAATTTTTTTATAACTACGCATCATCCGCACCACATTGCACGACATGTATCTTTCTTTTTTACTTCTAAATGTTTGTGCTAATCCTAACAAAATACAAGACAGAATTTTATATTATAGAGGGTCGCGGAGTACCGCGAAGTTGAAGGACTATTTAAAGTAAATAAAAACAGAAAACCCTTTACAACACTACTGTTTTGTGATATAATAACCATGTGTTTTAGCATGTACATCAAAAACAAGGAGAGATCCCATGAAAACCAATGGTATAACTTTTGCCCAAATGGTGGAAGCATTAGGTTGTGAAGAGGTTGACCCAAATATAACCGAAGAAAACTTCCCAATACCCCCGCGGAACAGGGACGCATACGATCTTGATACGATATGTTTTGATGAATTCATGAGTCCCTATGCCGCAAGAACCAATCTCGCCGCTCAAGGGCTAGAGCCGGGCGATTTTGCAGACCTCTGTGAGTATGGGACGAAAAACCCCGATGAACAGAAGGAGCATACGATCAAAGAAATTGGTTCGATTTGGGATGGTGATACGGAGCGCCACCGTTTTATGGCGGCTCTTAGTACACGTGATAAGTGCGATCTCAAAGACCTTCAGATTCACAAAGTGCGCACTCTTGAACTTCATCACGATGGCGGTCATTTCCCCGGAACACATATTCTCATCCGTCGCCCGAAGTGATAATTTATGCGCATGATTTAAACCCCGCGCCCGGCGGTAATTCCGGGCATATTTTTTTGTCTAAAATTCTATTAAAGATTTGGCTCAGGGCATTCACCCTGCCCTCTGCCCTTCGCCAAAATGGAATAATTCTGTCTTGTTTCTCTTCTAAATATTAATTCTAATAACAATGAACAGAAAGACACACGGCTAACGCCCCCGCTGCGCTTTCACCCACTCTCTATTTAAACTTAACAATGAATCGGGGTTCAGGTCGTGCAACACATAGTATCTGGTTCGTCCCAAAGGGACCCCTTCGGGGCTCGTGCCCTCGCTCTCCCATATTCCCATCTCTCTTTTTATGATATAATCAATATTGAATCGAGATGGAAACATCAGATACTATGAAACATTATCCAAAATCGCTCGCTTTGCTCGCTCACTTGGATAATGTGGTGCGAATAGTCATCCGCTTTTTTTTGACAAAGAAAAGACGACCGCTCATGGCAGGTCGTCGTAGCTTCCCGAAGAAGCTTTCTTGATGATGATCAGACAAGGGCGAATTCTTCCGCCTCCATCTGTTCGCGGGCGAGGTAGTTGGCGGGAACCGTGCCCCATTCTTCGGGTATTTCGTCGCCTACGTCCAGGCCGGGACAGTCGGGTTTTTCGATAAAAATGTTTTTTCCGTTGACTTCCCGTATAAGGCCCCCTCCTTGTGTTGCCCATACTGCATACTTGTAATCCTTCGGTTCTCTTGCCATAACGGGTTTCCCCCTTTTCTTTGTCAAAATTAATTACTGACATTATATCATACTTACAACGCTTTGTCAATAGTAATTGTTGAATTTCTTCTAAAAACAGAAATAAAGATTATTTTAAAATACGCTGAAGCCCCATTATATTCTCGCCTTCTTTTATGTCAGGCTCGGGTCACATAACACCGAGTATCTAGTTCCCCGTTCGACTCCACTTCGTTTCGCTCAGGGTCAACCCATATCTTTGCTTTCCTTTTATATTTAATATAATATTGAAGGGAATCAAAGACATCGGATACACTGAGACATTATTAAAAATTAATCTCTATCAATAACAAGAAATAAAAATGAAATACAAGGTTCATCGAATAGACGTTAAAAATAAAAATATGCAGAATAAACTAGAAGAATTTCTAAATAAACTTAACGGAGAAATTATTGCTGTAATCCCAAATATCAAACCCACCTTCCAACTTATGGGAGCAACAGCTAAAATTGATTTCCTATTAATCGTCGAAAAAACAGGATAAAAATAAATTATTTAATAACACCATAAACATGAAAAAAATAAAAATAAATTACATCGTCGATTTACTAATGACACTTTGTTTTATTATTGTTTCCGCATCAGGTCTAATTCTTTTTCTATTCCTCCCTGGAGGCATCAGAAGAGGCGGATATCAGGAATTTATTGGTATAATAAAACAAAACTGGGTTGTTATTCATGACTGGTCGGGAATAATATTGATTATACTTGTACTGATTCATTTTCTGCTTCATTGGAATTGGATAACCTGTATGACAAAAGACTTTTTTAGTATTAATAAAAAGAAAAAATGAGCAATTATATTGTTATAAGCATTATCGCTCTGTTGTTATTGGTTGGAATTATTGTCTTTTTTGTAAACAACAGAGACAAAAAAGAACCAACAGGAGAAGAAATAAAAGAAGGAAAGACTGATTTGAGAAAATCAATAATACTAGGTATAGCAGTTTTGATTTTGGGGTCAGGTATGGCGGTTTTTATTGTAATGAATAAAAAATCAGGGGGTTCTGTAGATGATGACAGCTTTGTTCCTTTTATACCAATATGGATAGCTATTTTTGTGCCAACGTTAATAGCTAAAAATAAAAAACAAACGGATCCCAATAAAAAGAAAGTGTTAATGGTTGTAACGGGATTGATGATACTGTTGGTATTGGGAACTTTTTTATTGATTTTCTTTAACTCTGAGAAAAAAAATATAAGTAATTTTGATGAATGTGTAGAAGCAGGTAATCCCGTTATGGAAAGCTATCCCAGACAATGCATGGCGGGAGACAGAACATTCACTGAGTATATTGGGAATGAACTGGAAAAAGGTGACTTAATCATCTTGGATAGCCCAAGGCCAAACCAGATCATAGCTAGTCCTTTATCGATCAAGGGCCAAGCAAGAGGATACTGGTTTTTTGAAGGAACCTTTCCTGTGATTCTAACCGACTGGGATGGACTGATTATCGCTGAAGGATTTGCAACCGCAAAAGGAGACTGGATGACAGAGGGTTTTGTATCATTTGAAGCAACTATTGAATTCAAAAAGCCAGACTACGGAGAAAATGGCTCTCTTATCCTACAAAAAAACAATCCTTCCGGATTGAGCGAAAATGATAACGCATTAGAGATACCAGTAAAGTTCTAAAAAAGAAAAAAAGAATAAATAAAAAAGCTCGCGAAAAGCGGGCTTTAATATTTTTTCTAGAATATTAATATAATAATTAATGTAATTACTGACCCCTCTGTTTGAATATGGCTTCCATTTTATCAACAACTTCTTGAGCAATCAGAATAGCTTTGCTGCACATTTTTATTCTAACATCTTCTTCTCTTTCGATATTTTCCCTGTCATCCAAAAACGATATTGAGGGATCACGTTGCCTTAGATGCATTTTTGCAGCATCCAACAGCGATCTCGCCTGTGAAATTTCTTTTTCATTGATGTGGTTGTTGATTATGCTAAAATCCTCTCCAAAACCAGCTTTCATGAGATTTTGTATTGCATCGCTACAGCGCCAGAAAAGTATGAAAGCTTTTAACGCAAGATGTTCGTCTTCCCAGAATTCATCCATGATAAAGGAAAAAGTTTCTTTAAATTCTACTGATAATTTTACTATTTCTTTCTCCAGTCCACCCAATGTTTGCTCCATTATTAATGTACCCCCCCCCATTATATTTGGTATTTTTTATGTTATATTATATTGGCTTTGTTGTCAATAAAATTAACTCTATATGCAAAAAATGAATGGTAGAAATTATCTATTTTTCCATCTCATTTAAAGTATCTATGATCTCCGGAGTAGCCTCTTGATCAGCCTGCCATATAACTCCCTCTTCAATAATCTTTCTGCCGTCTCTATAAGTACTTTCATCCTTATCTTCTTTTACTTCCTCCTCTTCTTTTTTCTCCGGTAAATTAATTTCCTCTGTAATTTTGGGAGAAGCTAATTCAATATCATCTTTTTCTAGAACCTTTTCTTCTTTATTTATGGGTTCTTTTTTAATTTCTGGAGAATCTTTTGCCTCTTGCCCCTGAAGCATTTTTTGGTAATTGGAGGCTGGTTTTTCTTTTTCTTCCCTCCTCACCTCCCCTTGCACTTCTTCCTCTTCTTGCTTTTTGGCTTCTTTCTTTTGAGGACTAATTGTTGGTCCGGGAAATATTAATTCATTTTTTATTCCTTCTTCTTCCCATACCTTCTCCTGTAAATCTAATATCTTGGAAGCAATGCTATTTGGAT
This sequence comes from uncultured Candidatus Saccharibacteria bacterium, assembly GCA_964424445.1. Lineage (GTDB taxonomy): Bacteria > Patescibacteriota > JACPGU01 > JACPGU01 > JACPGU01 > CAYRIM01. Next base: position 4,223 of record CAYRIM010000029.1, read on the forward strand.
TTCTCACATACTGAAAAGAAAAATTTTCTCTTTCTCCTGCTGTTTCTACAAACAAAGTGCCTACATCCAAAATACTGTTTATTGCACCTTTTACCGAACTGCTAGCATCTTGAATGTGGTGAAAGCTGGCTTTCGATATTTTTCTGCCAAAAAGAACTATCTGTTCAAGTCTTATAATTCTCTGATTTGTAATAATAAATATATCAAGATAATAATCAAGCCAAGATATATAAAAATAAGCTATCAGAGAAAGTAAATACATACTGCCAATTATCAAAATCAACCCTCTTCCAATGCTTGCATTTACACTAGCATCACTTCCTCCTGTTAATTTAAGTAAAAATATCATCCCTATAATAAAAATAAGAAGCATAATAAAAGTAACTACAGAGGGTATCAAAAAGGCTATCCAATGTCTCCTGATAACATCGATTACTTTTTCCCCCTCATCTAATTGGAATATTACACCTCTTTCCATTTCTAATCTAAATTAATAAATTTATCTAATCCAAAAAATTCTAAGACTTTTTTGTTGTAATTATTTTCTAAATCCTTCAGCGTTATCTTCCCGCTTTCTTTAACTATTTTTTTAGCAGAATCTTCTTTTTTTACCAACTCTACTTCTTTTTCTTTATTTTCAGATTCTGTTATCTGATTTTCTTTTTCTGTATTATCCCCCTCCGATTGATTTTTTATTTTATAGCTCCAGTCATGTTTTATAAAAAGAATAAAAGAGATCGACAAAACAACAGCTATTAAAACCATTACAAAATAAGACATGGACTTGCTGTATCCTTTGAGATCTTTGTTTTTACAGAAAATAAAAACCCTATAAAAAGCAAAACCCATGAGAGCAAGATATGCTATCAAAAAAATAAGATAAATTGTAATAAGTATATTCCCAAACATTTTCTTCCCCGTTTTTATTGTTTAATGTAAAATATCTTATCTAGGCTAATTTTATCAAATTTTGGCTTACTTGACAATATTTTTATTATAATATAAAATACTCTTATGTTTATTTGCTTCAAAAAAACTATGGAGGTAAAGCTTATGAGAATAAGAATGGATGGACGACAAGAGCCCAGAACAGAACAATCAATGAAGCAGGAACAAACTATTATGGGAGTTATCCGAACCATCCGGATGATTCCCATAAGTACATTAAAAAAAATAAAGTCAGAGCTTGACAATCTGACAATCGAAGTATAGCAAGGAACCGAACCTGATTGGGAGGGTGGAAGTGCAGGCGAACCTGTTATAACAGGTTTAAGTGAGGATGATTACAGGTATCTCGTAGAGAGAGGTATTATTGATAACCCCAATCTCCCAAGCCTCTCCATTCTGATGTTCGGAAAAAATCCCCAGCCCATACCTCTCACTTCCCTCCAATAAAGAGGAGGTAAAATCAAGCTCCTTTCTGTTGTGAAATACTATTCCTGGCAAAAGTATTTTACAGCGTACCACTCTTAAATAGCCTCTAAACGAGGCTATTTTTTTATAAAAGAGATTCTTGAGAACTGTTTTTATGATTTATACCAAAATACTCCAGAGCTTTTTTGGTTATTTTTCTTCCCCTTGGAGTCCTTTCTATAAAACCTATCTGCAATAAATAAGGCTCATAAACATCCTCTATGGTCTCTCTTTCCTCAGAAGTAGAAGCAGATAGAGTATCTAGCCCCACCGGACCCCCTCCGAATTTTTCAATTATACTAAAAAGGATTTTCTTGTCTCCCTTATCTAGCCCCAATTCATCGATATCCAGCATTTCCAAAGCTTTTCTGGCTACATCCTGAGTAATTTTTCCATCATATTTTACCTCCGCAAAGTCTCTAGCTCTTCGAAGAAGTCTATTTGCTACCCTTGGCACTCTACGTGACCTTGCTGCCAACTCCCCAACAGCATCATCCCTTACCCTGACATCTAAAATATCAGCTGATCTTTTTATGATCTGTCCTATCTCGTCTCTTGTATAAAAATCTAGATTGAAAATATTACCAAATCGATCCCTTAGAGGTGAAGAAAGAGATCCGATTCTTGTAGTTGCCCCGATAATAGTAAAGGGATTTAATTCTATTCTCATTGATCTCGCCCCTGGCCCCTTCCCAATCATTATATCTATCGCTCTATCCTCCATAGCCGGATACATTATCTCTTCTACAACTTTGTTGAGTCTGTGTATCTCGTCTATAAAAAGAACATCTCCTGCTTCAAGATTTGTAAGAATCGCAGCTAGATCTCCCGCTCGCTCTATAGCGGGACCCGAGGTCACCTTAGTATTGGTGCCTAGCTCATTGCCAAGGATAAGAGCTAGAGTAGTCTTACCAATCCCTGGAGGACCATAAAGTAGGCAATGCTCCAGAGCTTCCTTTCTTTTCTTTGCTGCATCAATAAATATCCTGATGTTTTCTTTTATTTTACTCTGACCAATATATTCTTCTAGTAATTTCGGTCTCAGGGTAATATCAAAAATCTCCTCTTTGGGTTCTATTTTAGGAGAAGTTATGCGATCGTTTTGATTTTCTTTTTTCTTAGGCATAGTTTTATTATAAACCAAAAAATCTTCGATTTCTAATTTTCTATTATCTATCTTAATATTTTATTCAAAAATTAAACCATCAAACCTACCCGTCAGTAGGCAGGAATCAATTGAAAATTAATAATCCTACATATTTTCCAACAAACTTATCCTCTTATCGATAGGCGGATGAGTACTAAAAAGCCCAGCCACAAAATTAGTAAATTTACTTTTTTTCTGAAAAGGATTGGTTATAAAAAGATGACTAGTTGCATTAGACGCTCTCTTTAGAACATGCGAGTCTTTTGATATTTTTTCAAGAGCAGACGCTAAGCCTTTTGGGTTTCTAGTAATAAGCACCCCCGATGCGTCGGCCATATATTCTCTTTTTCTTGATATTGCTAGTTTTATAAGTGTGGCGAATATAGGAGTAAGGATAATAACTGCCAAGAAAATAAAAAGCATTGCCGATCCTCCCTTATTACTACTTCTTCTCCTCCCGCCATACATCATACTTCTACTCATCATATCGGTAGCAAAAACGATCATCCCAGCCAGAACTGTTACCACCATCATGACCAAAATATCGTAATTTTTTATATGAGAAAGCTCATGAGATATCACTCCTTCTGTTTCTGCTCTATTAAGTTTGTCCAAAAGCCCCGTAGTGGCTACTATCACGCCATGTTTTGGGTCTCTGCCTGTAGCAAAAGCATTGGGCGCTTCATCTTCTATAACATAAACCTTCGGCATCAGAACTCCTGTCGCTATAGAAAGATTTTCTACTGAAGTATAATAATCGAAATATTTTTCTTTATCGGCAGGCTTTGCTCCAGTCATACCTAGAACTATTTTATCAGAATAGAAATAACTACCAAATCCAGATATAAGCGCTATAAAAAGACCAAATATCAAAAAAGTATTTGGGTCTTCAAAATAATACCCCGCCACATAAGATATTAGGGCTATAAGAGCGAAAAACCACAG
>CAYRIM010000030.1:0-7286 GCA_964424445.1 uncultured Candidatus Saccharibacteria bacterium
CGCCATGATCAGTGATGGCAACAGCATCCATACCTAATCCCTTTGCCTTATCAAGAAGATCAGGTATTTTACTAAGACCATCCAGAAGGCTATAATGAGTATGGACGTGGAGATGAACAAAATTACTTTTTTTACTTTCTTTTTTTGACATAGAATATCAATTACTTAAAAAATGCAAACTAAAAACCATACCTATTCTTTTATATTGGGTAAAAATCCGTCTCTATCTATAGCAGAAATAATTTCTGTACTTAAAAGAGAACTTTTTGTTTTCTTGCCCTCCATAGCCCGTCAACAAAAAGGGCAAAGGACGGGTGTTATTATAAGCATATCAGCAGAAACTCTTATTATCAAGACAGAAAAAGAAATAAAAGATACTCAAAGCTTCTTGAATAGACTTGGAGGAACCATAAAAATAGTAAAAATAATCGAAGAAATTGAAGAAAGAGAAACAAAGGACAAAATACTATTTTTTATAGAAAGGAGCAAACAAAAATCTAAGTTTATTTTTGGATTATCTTTTTATGATTTAAATATCCAATTAAGAAAAATTAATCAAATTGGATTTGACATAAAGAAAGAATTGAAGAACCAGGGAGTCAGCTCTCGTTTTGTGCAAATAAGAAAAAATGTTTTTCTTTCTGCGCCAGAAATAAGGAACAACAAGATTCTAGAAAAAGGGATGGAGTTTGTTTTAATAAAAAAGGGAAATAAAATTTTGCTTGGAAAAACCTTAGCGGTTCAAGATTTCCAATCTTATAGCCTAAGAGACTATGAACGCCCAAAAAGAAACCTCAAACAAGGCATGCTCCCCCCAAAACTTGCTCAAATCATGTTAAACTTGATTCCCAAATACCCAAAAATCAAATCACCCCATTGTTCCCGCATCCTAATCTATGACCCTTTTTGTGGAAACGGCACCATTCTTTCTGAAGCAGCTTTGATGAGCTATAGATTATTGGGTTCTGACATAAACCCAATTGCGGTTTCGGACACCAAAAAAAATCTTAAGTGGCTAGAGAATAATTTCAATCTAAGGATTCCAAACTTGGACAGAAATATCTTTCAGGCTGACGCGACAAAAATTAAGGAAAGAGATCTTCCGGAAAAACCAAACGTAATTATCTCCGAGCTCCACCTAGGCCCTCCTCTAACTAAGTTTCCCAACAAACAACAATTGAACAAAATCACCAAAGATCTGGAATATCTATATTTAAATTTCCTAAAAAATATCCATCAAAATTTTTCATCAATTGAATACCTGGTAATAACTATTCCCTTTTATAAATTAAAGGCAAAAGACTGTCATGATTTGTCTGACTACACAAGGTTTGGCAAATTAACTATCCTTGACCAAATTAAAAAAATTGGCTATAATGTCATATGTCCGCTACACAACATCAATGTTAATCCAAATATAATCCAAGAATATAACAGAACAAGAAACACCATTTTATATTCTAGACCGGATCAAATAGTTGGAAGAGAGATAATCATTTTAGAAAGAAAATAGTTTCTCAAATTATTATTAACCAATAGAATCAAACTAATAGGAAAAAACAATGGCACATAAAAAAGCCCTCGGAAGTGCAAAAAAAAATAGAGACTCTGCAGGAAAGCGCCTTGGCGTTAAGGTTTTTGGTGGCCAGAAAGCCAAAGGAGGTTCTATTATTGTTAGACAAAGAGGAACAAAATTCAGACCAGGACTTAACGTTGGTATCGGAAAAGACCATACCATTTTCTCTAAAATAAATGGGACCGTACAATTTCAAAATAAGAAAGTAACAAGATTCACCTCGGACAAAAGAAAAACTAAAATAGTAAATGTAATAGAAAAATAATCTCTTGTTTGTTATACAAAATATACAATAACTAGACCTTTAGATAAAACAAAAAAACCGCAAAAAGCGGTTTTGTTTTTTTAGAAACCAAACTACAAATCAAGATTCTTTATTTTCAATAGAATTTTCTTTCTCTTCGTTAAGTCCTGACTTTTTTTCCAACTCTTTCATTATGTCTTCCTCTTTAGCTCCCATCCCCCTTAACATTTCAATCATTTTTTTTATAATCCCCTTGTCTTCATCTTCCTCTTTCTTCGCTTCTTTTATTAGGTTAAAAATAATACTTTGTATTTTTTCTGGATTTGGCACATCATCCAAAGTCAAAGAAGTATCACTAGCTGTTTGTACATGGACTGAACCAAATCTAAACAAAGCCCCCCAAAAACTTTTTATTTCTGAGCTTACGTCTTGAATCCTAGCAAGAGGAGCTTCTTTCTGAGAGCGAGTAAAGAGTGTAACTTGTTCTATATCTATTATTCTGTGATCAGTAATAACATACTTATCTTTTATCCAAGTATAATAGGAATAGAAGCCCCAGGTAATCGAAAGAATAAAAACAATGAAACTACCCAAAAATACAAATGGAGGATATAGGTAAAAAAAGAAAGTCATGGTTGCTATAGATGCAATAAAGAGAAGTATTGGGATAAATTCATTCTTTATTAAAATAAAAGGATGTCGAAAGAAAGCTTTGATTATTTTTTCGTTTTCTTCTTGCCCTGGAAAAACTTTTTTTGTCATTATTAAAAGATATTAATTAATAATTCTCGCTTCCCTAAAATTAATTTTACCATCATAAGAAGGTAAAGTCATCTCGTTTTTTACCTCGATATCAAATTCTACTTTATTAAAAGAATTTTGCTTTATTATATCTAAAATTCCCCCCGAACGAACAAGAGAATTCTCAAGAATATCAGTATTCCCGATTACTTGAACAAAAAAAGGCATATCAAATTTACTATTATCAAATTCCAATTCTCTATCTTTTACTAAAAAATATGAATTAGTTATAACCCTCTGATCATTAATTGCGATTCCCCTGGGCTTAGTGTTCCTTATGCCATTTATAAGATCGACTATTTCCTCGGTAATCATATCGCCATTGACTTTTATCTCAACGCCCCTTCCAGAAACACTATCAAAACCGTTGATCATCTCATAGTTTTGTACCCTTTCCTCCAGTTCCTTTTTTATCTTTGTTCGATCTTTTATATCGGAAGAAAAATTTTTATTTTTTTCCTCCAGTCTATTTATTTCACTTTGTAGCTCATAGTTTGAGTTGGATGTTTCAACCATTTCATAAGCTAGTCTCATTACGTTATCCTCATTTGTTATATCAAGGCTTTTTGAAGTAGCATATATTTGCTTAACTCCAAGCAAACCAAGGATAACTATCATAAAAACAATTATTGGATTTATTCTTTTTTTATTATCCATAACTATAAATAATTTTATAAATTGGAATATATTCCCGAATATCCCCCTATTTTTATGTTATCCTGCATTTGTATATCAAAATCAATTTGATTCTTCGCTGCTCTTTTTTTAATATCGATTAATTTTCTAGAATTATTCAAAATATTATAAAGATCATATTTATTGCCTATTGCTTTAATCGCAAATGGAGAAACGTAGTTATTATTATTGATTACTATAGTATTTACTAAACAATCAATAGAGGTATTATAAATAACACGTTCTCCATTTATGGAAATAGCTTCGGCTCCCGCGTACCAAAGAAGATTAACTATATCCCTTAAGTCTGCGGCATGAGCTAATGATTTACTAAATTCATCCCTTACTTGCGATACACCATCAGATAGACTCACAATAATTCCTCTCCCCTCAACACCCACAGAACCAAACACTAACTCTTGTTCCGTTAGACTATTATAAAGTGTGTTAGATATATAATTCTTATTAGCTAGAGATTTTTCATTTTCTGCAATCTCTCTTTGTATCTCTTTTATTTGTTTGTTTAAATCTTGCTGTTTGATAAAAAAATCATCTTTTATATCTACTAGTTCATTATAAAAAAGAACTGGATTTAGCGGTCTCTTTGATTCAGTTTTGAATTGAAAAGTAAAAAGAATACCCACCAATAAACCTAAAGAGATATACAAATAAGGAGACCTCAGAGCTTTTCTGAAATTTCTCTCCATCTCTTCTTTACTTAACTTTTTCCAATCAATATTTCTAGGGTCTACATACTCTAGCTTTACGCTTCTTAGTTTTATTCCTTTTATTTTTTGAATAATTTTTCTCATATAAAAAATTATACTATATAAAAAGCTAAAAGTTTACAGAAAATGTTAAAGATAGTAAAATTATCAGGTATAGAGTCTATTTAATAATAGCCCCTCATAACCCGAGCCCCTATAGTTCAATGGATAGAACACACCCCTCCTAAGGGTGAAATCTAGGTTCGACTCCTAGTGGGGGTATTGAAATCAAATTATAGAGTTAACTATGTAATTAAGGCAATTCAAAACCCCCTAATTTTAGTTGCAAATAACAATATTTAAAATGTGCAGTTTAAAGATAAAGAGGAAGACACTATTCTTCATTAAAAAATAACTAATATAAGCAAATAAATTGACATAACGATTATTTTTTGATACAATGTAATTATCTCAATTATTTGAGAAATCCACCTTAACAAAAAGGAGTGATAATAGTCATGAGAAAGTATCTTATAGTTGTTCTGGTTTTTCTGGCTACTATTTTCCAAGCAATGCCTGTTTTTTCTTCTGGAGAATACAAAAATTTCTACTACCAGACCTCGGAAGGGATAAAAAAAGAAAGTCGTTATGTTGTTGACAACGATTATGCGAGAAAAATTGATCAAAAAAGATTAGTTTCATCATGTACCTCCGGAATGTGGAAAGAGATATGCGCAAGTCGCAGGGATTTTATAAGGATTTATACGGATGACACAGAAAAGCTTCTTGACGAAGGTGAAATAGACAAAGCCTTCGGGCCGCTGGAAATGTACCTGGAAGTATTTGTGAACTACCCCCATGTTATTGATGAAGAATTAACCAAAATAGATAAATACTGGCTTCACTTGTACTCTATTTTGCGCATTCTTTACTTGGGAAACAAAGCCAACGAGGTAGAAATCAAATATCTTCAAATACTAACCGAAGAATTAGATGGGAAGCTTTTTTCTTCCCCATACTACTTCAACCCCCCTCATGGTGATCCTAATGAAAAAATGCCTTTCTTGAAGCTTCCCCCTGAAGAAAAAAGAGGACATGATTTCTACAAATTCCTGAATCGGTTTTTCTCTTCAACTAACGAAGAAACAGGAATTGATCCTGAATTATCGTGGACATACGTCTACTACATAAAAGCAGATTCCCTAAACAAGCTTAAGCCTTGTATCGAAAAAGTCCTAACGGGAGAAAATTGCAGAATCGAATAAAAAACAATTCATTACTATAAAGCCATCTTTAAAAGATGGCTTTATTTTATTACGATTTGCTATAATAAAGACATCTTCTTTTTTGCTTTGAAGGGGAGTGTAGATTAAAAAAGAAAGGAGTTGAATTAAATTGAAAGAACCACTTTACGAGGGACTAGGCGGTATAGGCGGCGGTATCTTTGCGCCTGATGAAAACGACCCGCGATATCGTGACCACTTCAGGCAGAGAGAAATAGAAGAAAGAAGAAGATCTTCCTGTGGTTCTTCTGGCGGTCCACAGATGAAACCACTTCGTACAAGTCCTCTTAGCGGAGGAGGCGATAGTAGAAGAATAAAATTTACTTAGTAAATAACTATATTAACCTTCCTAAAACCGGATATTTTTAATGTCCGGTTTTTTATATCGGAAAGATTAAATATCCTTTCTACCAGCAACTGTAATAATAATTTAACCAATTCAAAACCCCCTAATTTTAGTTGCAAAAAATACTTTGAAACTCTATTAGAGGGTTTTGAATTGCTGTTTTTTTTATAACAAAAGATTGCCCTTATGTTTTTGCAAAAAAGGTCTTTTTATCTAACAGCTTGTTTTAGTCCCTTACCAGCCCTAAATCTAGCAACTTTTACAGCTGGAATTCTGATCTCTTGCTTGGGATCTCTAGGACTCACTCCTTTTCGAGCAGCTCTTTCTCTAACCTCAAATTTACCAAAACTAGCAACACTAACAGTACCCCCTGATGCTAGAGTCTTTGTGATTTCAGAGAAAACACTGTTGAAAGCTACGCTAGCAACACTCTTTGACAAACCCGTAGCCTTTGCCATTTTCTCAATTAGCTGTGCTTTGTTTACCATAAAGCCTCCTTCCCTTAAGTTATTTTATATTTTTTATTTTACGCCTATTATAGCCTAATTATAGCAAATAATAAAAAACAATGCAAGTATTTTGCTTATAGCTATATTTAAATCAAACTTTACTTTGCATAATCAACTGCTCTGGTCTCTCTGATAACGTTAACTTTAATTTGACCTGGATAAACCATTTCCTTCTCAATTCTTGCAGATATATTATTAGCAAGCTTTATTGCATCTAGATCGTTTATTTCCTCAGGCTTTACTATTATTCTAGCTTCTCTACCAGCCTGAATAGCATATGTTTTCTCTACACCTTCAAAGGAATTTGCAATATTTTCAAGTTCAGTTAATCTTTTGATATAATTTTCTAGATTTTCTCTCCTCGCTCCGGGACGAGAAGCCGATATTGCATCTGCAGATTTTACTATAATGGCTTCTATTGTATTTGGGTCTATGCCTTCATGATGAGCCTCCATAGCATGTATAACCTCTTTGCTAAAACCATATTTTCTCGCTATATCACATCCTATTTCCACATGTGAACCACCCATCTCTTGGTCTAAAGCCTTTCCAATATCATGAAAGAGGCCCGCCTTCTTCGCAATCACTTGATCTGCCCCAAGTTCTGCTGCCAACATCTCTGATAATTTTGCAACCTCAATAGAATGATTCAATACATTCTGACCATAGCTGGTCCTATATTTGAGTCTTCCTAATATTTTTACTAGATCCGGATGGATGCCAGTCAAGCCCAAGTCCAGCACTGCATTTTCCCCTGCTTCTTTTATCTTAGCATTTATTTCCTTCTTAGATTTTTCAACCACATCTTCTATTCTAGCTGGATGGATTCTGCCATCGTAAATCAATTTTTCTAAAGCTAGTTTTGCAATCTGGCGTCTAACGGGATCGAAACATGATATAACCACAGCTTCTGGAGTATCGTCAACAATCAAGTCAACACCTGTTGCTTTTTCAAACGCCTGTATATTTCTTCCCTCCCTACCAATTATCCTGCCCTTCATTTCGTCGTTTGGTATAGAAACAGTAGAGACTGTAATCTCGGCTGTATAATCAGCAGCATATCTTTCTATAACACCTCCTATAATATCGCGAGCTCTAACTTCTGCTTTTTCTTTTGCTTCTTCTTCTAATTGTTTGATTTTTTT
>CAYRIM010000031.1:0-7101 GCA_964424445.1 uncultured Candidatus Saccharibacteria bacterium
ACAACTGCATAAGAAAAGTTTTCTACTCCCCAAGCCCATCTCCTTTTTTGATAATATTGATTTTTTAGAGTCTGCCAAATGGTGTTACCAGAAACAGCATCCATGTGTACCGGGGTAAATAAAGGGATTGCTTTGTGATCGCCACGATAATGAAAAAAAGCTCGGTAAAACTGTTTGGAATCCTCGCTAACTATGGTTTCATCCCAAAAATCTATATCTACCAAGGTCTTCAAGCTCATGGCCTGAGAAGAAAAATTGATTAATCTATAAGGACGACAACTTTCTATCATCTGCCAATAAGAAGATCCAAGAGCAACAATTCTAGTCAAAAAGGGTACTTCCCAAATATTATTATTAAAAAGAGGAATTGGCTGATATGTTCTTTTTGTGCGATTAGTATTTACCAAATACTTATATACAAGACTGCCAAAATATTCCTTACTTACCCTGGTGTCTCCATCGAAAGCAGAAACTATAACATTACTATAATGAATATTTTTTTTATCAATATATCCCTTTATCTCTTTCCCCGCCCAATTGATATTAGCGCTCTTCCCCTTCAATTCCCCTTCTTTATCCTTGTGTAAAGTATAAAATATATCAAAAAATTCGTTTTTGAATTCTTTCTTTATTTTTTTAAATTTTTCAAACTTATCATTCCCTTCCTCTCTATCTTCAAGCGCTATCACTATTATCATTTTATTAGTAGGATAACTAGACTCAGTACAAGACCTAACTGCACTCTTTATTATGTTATACTCATCTTTATAGTGAGCAAGTAAAACTACATTATATATATCTTTCCAACTTTTTCTATAATCTGGCTTCTTGTCTCTTAGATTAATTAATTGAGAGAGTTCTTCTCTTTTTTTTCTCCTTTCCCACCATCCCGACCTGATCATCTCTTTAGTCTTTTCCAAAATATATTGATCAATATCATCCAATCTCTTACATCTTTTGAGCCAATCTATCTTTCGATCTCTCCGCATATGAAGATAGCCTGAAATAAGATAACCGCCCATAAAAATAGCTTTCAATAACCAGTAGAAATCGAAAGCAATCATAAAACAAGCTAGATATTTTGGGAAATAAAAACCAATAAAAAAAGGCATGGCAATAATAATCCAAGTAGTTAATCCTGGCAATACCTCAAAAAACCTCAACACTGCTTTTTCGTTCTTCATAATCAGAAATTAAGAATATAGGAGAAGACCGTTAATAATATGGAAATATTTATGAATATTGTAAGACCCATAATAAAGAAAGCGGAAAAAGAATCTTTTTTATAAACTATGTAAGCTAAAAATAAATTCAAAAAAGAAATTATTGAACCCAGAACGGGTAAAAAATAAAATCTAGGCACTAGCATAAAACCAAAATTAATATTCAGGGGTGTTTTAAAGATAAAACCCAAAGAGAGCAGTTTCCCCACCCAAAGATACCAAATCATAATATTTAATAAAAAAATAAAAGAAACCAACAAAAGAACATAACGATTACGCCAAAATATTTTTATATGCAAATATTTATAAAAAGGGTTTTTAAAAAACCCCGTAATTGATCTAGATATTTTTTTTGATATATTTTTCAACATAAAGTGAGACAATTATGATCCAACGAAAAAGATCCGCCGAGTCAGCAGGCTATTTTTTCTACTGTTTTATTTTATATTATTAACGGACCCGACCGGATTCGAACCGGCGATCTTCTCCGTGACAGGGAGACGTGATAGGCCTCTTCACTACGGGTCCATAAAAATACTTAGTAACCCAATCATTATACAAAAAAAAACCTTTGTTTTCAATAATTAATACTCACCAGGAGCAAATGTCCATATCCTAAATTTTGCCCTTTGTTCCATTAAAAAGTCCTCCAGCTCTCCTCTGTAATAACCCCTCTCCTCCTCTAATTTAAGAATATGGTATCCAGAATCAGTTTCTACCGGTTCACTAACTTCACCCACCTCCAAGGAAAGTACTATATCCTTTAAATTGTCGGGAAATTCATCTAAATAATAATATTTCTCATCATTATTTACCAACAAAAAATTGTCACTTCCAAATTGATTCTTTGCACCACTAAAAGTAATTTCACCTTCTAATATCTTATTATAAATAACCCTTGCCTCCTCTTCTGCTATCACCCACTCTCCTTCATTACCAATACTATCCGGAATTATAGATATCACGTCTATTTTAACCTGATAAATGATACTTTCTTTTATTTTTTCTTCCAGAATACTGAGGTAGATCTTTTTCTTAAGATCGCTTTCCCGCCATCCGGCAGTAAACTGGAGTATATCCTTCATTTCCTCTCTTCCTCCAAGGTCATTGATTATCTTTTCATACTCTTCGTTTATTTCCTTTTTGCTTACCTCGACACCGATAGTGTCAAGAACACGATTCATAATATATGCATTAATAAATTCATCCTTAACTATTTTTTTTATGTCTTTAATCTTATCCCCTTCGCCTTCTTCCTCAAAATTAATTTTGTAAACTTCCTCATAAAGCCTTTTATTTAGAATAATCTCATCTTCATACCTAGCCATTGTCACAATGTCTCTGCCAATTATTATTGCGGGATAAGGAATAATCTTTTTAATAATATTAAAATAAGAATTACTAGGGTTCACAGTATATATAAAGAAACCATTTACGGTAATAAAGAAGAAGAAGAATAGTAAAACCAATATTACCCTTTTCTTTATACCCCTTGTCTTCAAACGTAATGATATTTCTCTTCTCATGAAATTAAAAATAGCTTTTTATAAATAAGGAAATCATGACTAGTAAAATTATGGTGATAAATATTGAAAAATATTTTATTAAGTTTGTTTTATCCATAAAACTACGCAAATACATATCTAGTATCCCCCAGTACAAATAATACAAAACTACCAAAACTAAGCTCTTTAGAAAGATTGAAGTAATGGGCCAAAATAAAGATACCAAAAATACCTCGGTAATTATAATAGCAAAAAGAATCAAAAAAAGATTTCTATAATTATTTTCTGCATCAATATGTTTCAACTTATAGTATAAAAAAAGAGACGAAAATGAAACAATAAACAGAAGTGTTAGCCAGTAAGGAACTGTCTCAGAATAAATTAAAGAGTACATACCAAAGAAAAACAGAAAAGCAGAGAAAAATGAGGTGGCATTAATAAATTTAAATTTTATTTTTTCTTTTTCAAGATTCAGAAATACAAAGAACAATAATAAAGATGATAAAAGTATAATGAACTGGTTTAACAAAAAAGAAATAGAAAAATATAAAAAGATAAAAATACTTATATTAAATAAAATGGGCACTAATACTTTATAAACATTTTCACGAAATTCAAAAGATAGTAACCAAAAACAGCAGAGAAGAACAGAAAGCATATGAAATAGAGCAACATACAAAATATTTATATCATCTAAAGATAAACCCAAAAAACCATTCTGTAAAAAAAGGTAAGACAGAAACTCAAAAAAGACCAAATAAAAAACAGTTAAAAAAAATGACTTAGTACTAAATATCTTTGTTTTCATTACTCTTACAATTATTTTTTACAATTTGTAATCCCCACCTATAATAATCTCTATGTCAAATTCAGCACCAACATCGTCAAGCTTCACAACGGGAACATTCCCCAATCTTTCTCTTAAGAAATCAACTGTAAATTTCTTTGAACCATTAGAATAATCATAAATAAAGGTTTCCGGATAATCTCTTTTTTCGGAATTAGAAAAGTCTACTACATTGTGTCCAAAAGAAACCAGTTCATCGGTTAATTTTTTGGCAAGGCCATTTATATTTGTACCATTCCTAATAGCTATACGTGCATTCTCCTGAATAATTAGGGGGTCTTTAAAGTATTGTTTAACAAAATCATGAATATTACTAAAATCACTTTCCTGGGGGAGCAAAATATATAAATCGTCCTTCTTGTCAGCATATAATAATCCCCCAATATCGTCGTCCATGATTTCAATAGAAATTTTGCTGTTTTCTATGTTCTTAACTATTTTTATTAGTTCCTCCATTTCAGTTATTTGCAAATCGGTTTTGATATTATCTGACAAAGCATCAATTATCTGGCTAATCTTTCTAATATTAAAAACATTTTGTTTTTCCAATGATTTATTTTTTACAGCAATAAGTATTTCTTGTTGTCTCCTAGTCCTGTCGAAGTCACTGGTAGTTTGACGAGAGCGAGCATATTTTAGAGCAGTTTCACCGTTCATTAAATGAATTCCTTTTTCTATAAAAAGTTCATCATAGCCAATCATATCTTCGTCGGGATAAAATGGATCGTACAAATTTTCTTCTACATAAATCTCAATGCCACCCAAAATATCAATTATGTTAACAAAACCATCAAAATCAACGAGGACAAAATAATGAATAGGAGCACCTATAACATCACCCACTAAATCTTTTATTAGTGTAAATTTATTCCCCTCTTCTTTGTAATAACTTTCTGCTAAATTATAAGCTGAATTTATTTTATATGCCCCCCAATCTCCAATATCCACATATAGATCCCTAGGTATAGACAGCATCGCCACCTCCTTATTCAAAGGATCAATACTAGCCACCATTATTGTATCGGTAAGATTTGGTCCCTCGTGCTCTTTGCCTCCCATACCAAGAAGTAAGATATTTATTCTTCTGTCCTCCTCCTTGATAACACTACCAATTTCAATGTTACTAATAAAGTCAATATCCTGAGCTAAATAAGGAGAAGCATTTGAAGACCGTGCTACTATAACCTTCTTGGTTAAATTATAAGCTTTTGAAGAAAAGAAAATAACCAAAAAAAATAATACTGCTGTGAAAAAAACAGCAATAACTTTTTTATAACTAATCTTTGGCGGATCAATTATTTCAATGTCTTCTTCCATAAAATTAAAATTAGAAAAACCTACATGAAACAGGTAATATTTTACCACAAAAGAAGATTTTATCAAAAAAAACAACTAACAAAATTATATTTTTAAATAATCGAGAGAATATTTTTGTTCAAAAATATTCTTCCACTAAATCATTAATTTTGTTAATATGTAAAGAAACACACTACTAAAAAAAATGATGGATAAAAATAAAAATCTAAATAATAAAAAGGGTTCAAAAGACATAAAAGAAACAGATAAAATAAAAAATGGAGCCAAAGAAACCAATAGTCTTTTATCTGCTTTGATAGAGATACTAAGCTTTTTTTGGGATATTGGCAAAACACTAATAATAGTAATAGCCGTAGCTTTCGTAATTAGATTCTACCTAGTCCAGCCTTTTTACGTTGAAGGTCAATCAATGGAACCAAACTTTACCGACGGTGAGTATCTATTGATTGATGAAATATCTTATCATTTTCGCCCACCAGCAAGAGGTGATGTAGTGGTTTTCAAACCACCCACTTATACTTATCAAAACTATATCAAGAGAATAATTGCACTTCCACTAGAAAAAATAGAATTTAAGGATAATAAAGTACTTATAATAAACGAAGATTATCCCGAAGGCAAGAAATTACAAGAGGATTATTTACCGGGAGATATTATTAATACAGGAGAAGAAGGTCCCAAGTTAAACGATAGAGAATTTTTTGTTTTGGGAGACAATAGATCACAAAGCTCTGACTCCAGAGCATTTGGTCCACTTTCTCAAAAAAACATAATAGGGCGGGTTTGGTTTTATATAAAGACAGAAAAATGGAAAGAGCTTGAACTATTTGGAATAAAAATAAAAGTTCCCAAGATAAGCAAGATAGGAATGATAAAAAGACCGGAATATAATATGTAAAAAAACACAGAACTTAACGCCTTCTTTTTCTTAATTTAAAAAATATAGGTACACCCAAAAGATTGAAATCCTTTCTGAGGTTTTTTTCTATAAAATCTAGTAATCTTTTCTTGAAAAAGTTTTTATCATTAACAAAAAATAATAATTCTATAGGTTGCGTTCCTGTTTGCGTCACATAAAAAACCTTTGCCCCGCCAACTCCTACAAATTTTGATGTTATACTTTTGATTTTATTATTGAGAAGCGAAGTTGAGAATTCCATCAAAGAAGAATTCTCAACTCTTTTTATTTCTTCTATTAATTCTTCAATTCCGTATTTTTCTAGAGAAGAAATAAAAATAATGGGAAATTTTTTAAATATACTATTGTCATTAATTAAAATTTCTTTATATTTGTTCTCATTCTTATCTTTATTTAAGTCCCATTTATTTACAACAATAATAATACTTTTTCCTCTTCTCCAGGCATAATTAATAAGATTAATATCATACCTAGTAACATAAGAAACTACATCAATTACATACAATACTATTTCCGCTCTATTTATTGCATTCAAGGATTTGTTTGTCGAGAATAAATCTAAAATAAAGGATACTTTCGATTTCCTTTTAAGTCCTGCCGTATCTACGAAAAGATAATTCTTGTTTTCAATAATAACCTCACTGTCTATTGAATCACGAGTAGTTCCAGATATTTCTGTTACTATACTTCTTTCCTTCTTACACATAACATTAAAAAGAGAAGATTTACCAACGTTTGGCTTACCTATTATTGCTATTTTTGTTAGTTCTTTTTTTTCTCTATCTTTTTCTTTTTTTATCTTCAGCCTTTCAATTATCATATCTAGAAGCTCTTCTAGATTATTTTTGTTTTCCGCTGAAATACCTATTAGATCATCAATGCCCAAAGAATAAAAATCATGAACGTTGTCCTCTTGTCTTGAACTGTCTATCTTGTTTACTGCTAAGATTATTCTCTTTCCTGTTTTTCTTAACAATTCGGCAATGCGCCTATCTTTCTCTGTTATAATACTTCTACCATCCACCATAAAGACTATAAGATCGAGCATGCTAATATTCTCTGCTATCATCTTATTCATTTCTCTTCCAATTATATCTTTGTCCTCAAAATCCATCCCCCCAAAGTCAATTAACTCGAAAGTTTTACCGCCAGTATCAACCTTTCCGCTTATAAAATCACGAGTAGTACCAGCAATAGGAGAAATAATAGACTTGCCCTCTCCAATCAATCTATTAAAAAGAGTTGACTTGCCAACATTAACACGACCTATTATTCCAACTTTTTTCATAA
>CAYRIM010000032.1:0-6900 GCA_964424445.1 uncultured Candidatus Saccharibacteria bacterium
CTTACTCGGGATATCGCTCGTTTTTTTAATAACAGGTTCGGTGAAACCTTCAAACAACCAAAAGCAAAATTAACCGAGGCAAAAAGAGTAATGAGTTTAGTGGATCCGGAAAAAAAGATGAGCAAAAGCGTGGACAAATCCTATATTGCTTTGTCTGATAGTCCGGAAACAATAGAGCAAAAAATAAAGAAAGCTGTTGCGGATGAGAGGGGGCTTGAAAATCTATATGAGCTGGGAGATATTTTTATCTCTGAATTTGATAAAATGAAATATAAAAATAATAATTTGGGGCTAAAACAAGATTTGGCAAAGTCTGTTTCTGATCACTTTTCTTCTTTCAGGTCCGAGAGGAAAAAATGGGTGAAAAACGAAAAAGAGATTTTGAAAATTTTAGAAAAGGGTGCGGAGAAAGCCAGAATTATTGCAGAAAAAAAGATGATGGAAGTAAGAGGAAAAGTAGGATTATTATAAATAAATAATATAAAATGCAAGAAAAGTTATCTATTTTCGGGGAAGAGAAACCAAGAAAAATAATAGAGCTAGGTAATAAAGAAAATATCTTATTAAAATATAAAAATTATCTAAGTGTATTGAGGGAACACAAAAACTGTGGAGATGTAAGAGAAAGAGTAAATGCCTTAGATAAAGTAGCTAATAGTTTTTGGAATGTCATAAGTAACGAAGAAGACGAAGATCAAAAGAAGATCATTGAGGATCTTGGAATAAGTAGGGAGGAAATAAGGGAAATGAGAATGATTTCTTTGGGCAGAAGAGACGGAAAGGACATATATAACTGGAGAGACTTAGATAAAGATGAAGTTGCCAGGATCGAAAAAGTCTTACCAATTGATAAGCTAGAAGAAATAGACCCCGGAAGTGATTATTTTAAGGGTAATCTCGAAGGAATGAGAAGTAAAATATTAGAAATAGTTACCTTGTCTCAAGAAATGGATAATATATTAAATAAAAAAGAAATTACAGAGAGAGAAAAAGATAGAAAAAAATAAATTGATCTCAATATTTTTATCAAAATGCCTTGATATTTTTTAATATCTCTATAGTATTTCTCCAACCCTCAGTTTTTATAGTCTCGTAGGGACATTCTCCATCTTTCCAATTATTGATATACTCTTGGATTACATAATCATTTCCTCCGGGATATAAAGCGTCTCCAATAAAAATAATTTTTTCCCAACCCTCTTTTTTTAAAGTATAAAGAGGGTATGTTTTATCATAACCGTCTATTACTATATCAAAAGAGGTCTGTCCTCCCAGTAAGATTCTCAGTTTTTTTTCTCTGAATATTCTTCTTAGTTTACCTTCTAGATGCTTTATGACTTTTCTTCGATAATTTGTATCTTTGTCGAATTCAACAAATCTTCTTCTGTCCTCTTGTTGTTTCGGACCCTCTGAGTCAGCTCTCCCCATCGGTATAAAATTTATCATAGAAACGCGGTCGGTTATTTTTTCGGGAAGTACCGTGATATTGGAAGGCATCATAAATCTTTTTAACCTCAGGGTTTCTTTTAGAATACCAATCAATTCTTCGTAGTTTTTTTCTCCTAGATGTTTTTTGAGATCAAAAATAAATACTTGTTCTATCTTCATTTTTTTTTCATACTCACACTTGTAACGTGTGTTGCCGTTACTGATAAATGCATCGAAAATACCCCTGAATCCGTTTTCATAAAAAGGTATAAAGAACTGATCTTTGAGGAGTCCCATATGGCTTCCGGCAACTAATGCGAAAGGTATCTTTAATTTGCTCATAACATCAGTCATTTCTTTATTAATAGGTTGTCTTGGTGGGGTTATGGTTGCGTCAATATCAAAAAGTAATATTTTTTTCATTTTTTTATTGTTATGTTGGGTTTTTTGATATAAAGGGGTCTTGCTTGTTTTTGAGATATAATTTTCTTATCAATAATCATTTGCAATAAAGTTTTCATTCTATCTTTTGGTGTTGCTTTTTTATATTTTACACTAATTTTATTTTTCTGCTCATCTCTAATCTGCCCTACTATAAAATATTTTTCTTCCAATTCTTTATTTAAAATTTTTACAGGTACAATCTGGATTGATGACATTAATATTTTTCCTTTGAAGCGGGCATAATAAACCTCTTCTTTTGCTGAAGAAATTATAGATGTTATTTCTTTTTGGATAACTGAACGGTTTGTTTTTACTGGTACTTGTGCAGACAGAGAATCTGTAGAATAAATAGGAATTTTTAAGCTGTAGGCTAGAGTATTAGCAATAGTAATTCCAGTTCTTATTCCAGTGAATCCCCCAGGACCATTAATCAGGCCTATGGCCTGTAAATCACAAACTTCAAATCCCAAATCACAAACAAATTTATCGATAATACTGACAATTTTTTTATTGTTTTGAGTATTAGCTTTTAGGATTTTGGTGTGTAATTTATTGTTGTCCCATAGACCAATTCCCAAATAATCAGTTGTGGTATCAAGTAGTAGTATCATTCTAGTTCTCAAATATTGTTATTTTTCTTTTATTTTCGTCAATATGTTCGAAACAAATATCTGTCTTTTCTTTTGGCAAGATATCATTAATTCTATCTGCCCACTCAATAGCAATAATATTTTTTTTATTATCCCATATTTCTTCTATTCCTAAATCTCTTGCTTCATCAATCGAGTCCAACCGATAACAATCCAAGTGATAAAGATTCAGTTTTTTAGTTTTATATTTCTTCATTAAAACAAAAGTAGGGCTGGTAATATTTTGTTTTATACCAAGTCCTTTCGCTAATCCTTGGATAAAAGTAGTCTTTCCGGCTCCAAGATCTCCATAAAAGCAAAGTACCTCACCACCTTTTAGATCTTTAGCAAAATTTTTTGCTATTTCTTGAGTTTCTTCTTTTGATTCTGAAATGATATTCATAAATATATTTTAACATAAAAAAAAGAGGAAAATTTCTTTTCCTCAAATTAATTTATTTCTTTGATTTAATCAGTGGTTGCGATTCAAGAATTCATATAATTTATCTCCCGTCATTTCTCCAAGAGTCTTTATGGTTATGGGGAGACAGAAAACAATAGTGTATAGAGTATGGTCTTCTATGTACCAGGCCATTCCATCACCAAGTCCTTCAGTAAAAGCATAGAGAATAAACCATGTTGCCAGAAAGACAAAGACCAAAATCCAAATTGACATATCTCACCCCCTTTTTAATTTTGGTGTTTTTAAGATTCAATAATTCTATTAAACAGGATTGTTATAATTTTATCATAAATAGCTTTGATAAGCAACTATTTTATGAATAATTATAATTTTATGGCATCTTTTTATATCTCTTCGCAGCTTTTGTGAGTCCTGAAAATAATGGGCTAGGATTCAGGGGGCGAGAAGTAAACTCTGGATGAAACTGAGAGGCTATGAAATATAAGTGAGAGGGAATTTCTAAAATCTGCATTATTTCTCCTTCTGGCGCTCGACCAGAAAACACGATGCCGTTTTCTTCAAAAATTTTGATATACTCTGGGTTGCATTCATATCTATGGCGGAACCTTTCCCTTATTTTTGTTTTTTTATTGTATAGATAGTAAGCTAAAGTATTTTTTTTCACTGAGATGTTTCTTCCTCCGAGTCTCATACTACCCCCCAACCCTTCAATGTTTTTTTGGGAAGGAAGGATGTCTATTACTGGATGCAGACAAGCGTCATCTATCTCTGAAGAGTTAGATTTTTCTAAATTACAAACATTTCGAGCAAATTCTATTAGGGCTATCTGAAATCCTAGACATATCCCCAGAAAGGGAAGGTTGTTTTTTCTTGCGTATTCTACGCACTTTATTTTTCCTTCCGTTCCTCTCTTGCCAAAGCCACCTGGTACTATCAACCCATGGATATCTTTCAATTCTTCTTCTGTGTTTATGACCTCATCTTCTATTTTTGAAGTTTCTATCCATTTTATCTTTACATTGATTTTATTTTCTATACCGGCATGTTCCAAAGCTTTTATAATACTTGCATAGGAATCTCTAAGGCCGGTATATTTACCCGCGATTCCTATGATGACTTTATCTTCAGCCTTGTTTATTTTTTGGACAAAACTATCCCAGTCTTTTTTTCTCTTCCTATTTGCTTTGGACTTTTTTTCTAAACCTAGAATTTGAATTACTTCTTTGTCTATCTTTTCTTCTTTTAGTATTTGGGGAATAAGATAGATGCTTTCTACATCATGCATTGAAATAACTCTATCAACAGGTACATTGGTATATATACTTATTTTTTCTCTTACCTTTTTAGTTACAGGGTTTTCACATCTACATGCTATTATATGAGGCTGTACTCCTTTTTCAAGGAGGAGCTTTATCCCAAGCTGGGCCGCTTTACTTTTTTGTTCTCCCAAAAATTTTGGCTGGAGAACATAGGTGAGAGCTACAAAACAGACATTCTCTTCACCCTCTTCATAGGCTAGCTGTCTTAGCGCTTCTATGTAGTGCGAATTTTCAATATCTCCTATTGTTCCTCCTACTTCTACCAAAACAACATCTGCGTTTGTTTTTTTTGCTAGGTTTCTCAGGTGTAGTTTTATCTCTCCTGTTACATGAGGTATAAATTGGACATCTCTTCCTAGGTATTGCCCCTTTCTTTCTCTTTCAAAAATTTTACTGAATATTTGTCCGTTTGTTATGAAATTGTCTTTCTCTAAATCTTGATCCAGTATTCTTTCGTAAGTTCCCAAATCCATATCGCATTCTGTTCCGTCATCCAATACGAAAACTTCACCATGTCGGTAGGGGTTTAAGGTTCCGGAGTCAATATTGAGATACCCTTCCATTTTTATTGGTGCGCATTTCAGGTTTTGATTTTGCAGCAATTTTGCCAAAGAGGAAGAGAAGATACCCTTGCCTAGCCCGCTCATTACAGTGCCTGTCACTACTACGAATTTTGTTTTTCCTCTTTTATAACCCCTGGGAATAGGGGTATAAAATTCACTTTCCTCGGTTTTGGAAGCTATTCTTTGTAGTTCTTCTTTTATCATGATAGTTTTGTTATTTTTGTATGCTCAATAATTGATTTTACATAAGGATCTTTGGCACCGATAGTTATTGGTATTATGAAAATAAAAAAATCTCCAAAAATTTTTTAACCGTTTGAGGGGTTTTTTTTGGAGATTACATTATTATTATAAAACAATAAAAAAAATACACAAGTGGGTTATCTTGTGTATTTTTTAGTTTGGTTTTATTTTTCTATCTTAGTCTGTATATCATATTCACTTCTACTGATATTTCTTGCTCTCCAGGCTCGATTTCTGGTGTTGTTCCTCCTCCCATACCCATACCTTCTGAAGCATATTTGTATTGGTCTTCTTGAGGATAGTAGTAGTTCTCGTATATGTTTACTATTTTTCCTAATTTTAGACCACTTGCACGAGCGAGAATTTTTGCTTTTTCTTTCGCTTTTCCTATCGCCTCAACGATAGCGTATTCCTTTGCTGCATCTATATCTTCTACCACAAAAAGTAAGTCTTGTACTATATTTGCGCCCGAAGAAGTAGCTTTGTTCAAAACTTCTCCTACTTTACTAAAATCTCTTATTTTCACTGTTATTTCTTGTGCTAACTCATAACCTACGAGACTTCTTTTTCCTTCATCCCAGTCATATCGAGGATTTAAACTATATCTGGTTGTCTGGACATCTTCTTTGTTGATCCCCAAAGCTTTCACTTCTCCTATTATAGTATTTATTTTTTCTGTATTTTGGGATGTTACCTCGCTCACTTCACTTCCTTCTGTTGTTACTCCTAGTCTTATGGTAGCGATGTCAGGGATAACAGCAGTTTTGCCAGTAGCACTTACGGTTATTTCTCTCGGATAATTACCGGGAACAGATTTGTTGTTGATGTATAGTGTAATAAGTAGAAAAACAAGAACACCTCCAACTAGAATTGAAATAATTTTGTAAAGGCGATTGGAGATATCGATTTTATTTTTGTCTGATTTTAAAGATAGGTTTTCTTCTGTCATGATTTTTATTCTGTTAATAATTAGATATGCTAAATTTTTACTAATTTTTTTGAAATCTTTTATAGTATGATTATTGCTTTATTATACTAATTTTATAACAAAAAAAGAACACTTTTTACAAAGTGTTCTTTTTATACTAAAGGGGCTTTCCTTTTTTATAATTCTTCTGTGTCTTCTATATCTTGATAATCACAAAATCCGTCTCCATTTTTATCTTCAAATCTCATATTGCCCATTTTTCTCATCTTTGGTCCAAAACCTCCTTTTTCTGGTAATCCAAGTTCTTCTCTCAAGGCCTCTGCTTCTTCTCGATTTCCTTCCTGCATTAGTTTGTGCATCTCGGCAAATCTAGCAAAATTTTCTTCAGTGATATTTTCGTTGGCCATAGGAGTATCTGCTACCAATTCTTTCCATGTATTGTAATCTCCATTTTCTAAAGATTCTTGTATTGCCTGATTTTTTTCTGAGTCAAAATTTGGTCCTCCCTTTCCTCCTCCTCCGCCGCGGAAAGCATATGTTGACAGAGCTCCAGCTGTTAAGAAAAGTCCAAATACAGCTGCCGTTATTAATACCTTGCTTAATTTCATTTTTTCTCCTTTGTTTTTTAGTAATATTTTTTCGAAGTGGCCCTTCTATTTACTAATACGCGGAGGAGAAAATTTTCTTTCACCCTTTATAAAGTTTTTATGTTCTTCTCTAATAATTTCTTTCCTTGGACCAAAAAAAGGTCTCACTTCATATGCTTTGAAAGTCTCTTCGTCTATCTTTTCTCCGATTATTTTAACTTCCATTCCTTCCTGGAGTATAAGATTTCCTGTGGGCGATTCTTCATCAGCTATAATATGGAAAATATTTCCTTTTAGGTCTTCTATTTCAAAATCATATTCACTATCTATTTTTG
>CAYRIM010000033.1:0-6873 GCA_964424445.1 uncultured Candidatus Saccharibacteria bacterium
CCCCCTACTATGCCAATAAAAATCCATTTATTGTTTTCTTTCATCTTCCACCCTATTTTAAGCAGCATCTCTATATTTGACAACACCAAAGGTTAAACCATGCTTTTGTGCCAATTGTACAATCTTTTCTACATTTCTTACTATTTCAATCTCAACAAAAGTTTCTCCGCATTGCTTACATACTAAAGCCGGTACGTCCTTTACAACTAAAATTTCACCGTTTCCCATCTCATACGGCAGATTAGTCCGGCCTTTAACCACTTCTCCTTTACATAAAGGACATTTCATTTATTTTTGTCTCCTTTTTTTAAATCCCTTTTCCCATTCTTTAAGTGTTGGCTCATAAATAGTTATTATCCATAACATTGGCCCCTTATAATCAATAGCAACAACTATATGAAGCGGTCGTCTTTTTTTAGTACGCCCAATAACAAGGTAACTTGGGAAAGGCCTATCCTCGGGATAATCTTCGACAATCTCACATTTTAGAAGGGCATGTTTAACTTCATCTGCTTTTATAGCCCTCTCATACATACGTAAAACAGCATGTTTTTAAATGCAATCTTATCCTCATTAACAAGTGCTTTAATTTTATCATAAAATAGCATTTAATCTAATTTAATGTTTACCCATAAAGATTATGCTGAACAGGAAGAACCTTCTCACTTCTCATATCTATAAGAAGATTCTGGGCCACAAAAGTCTCGCCAGAACCAGAACCACCTGCTATGCCGATGAGAATACTCCTGTTAATTTTTTTCTTACTAAGATTCATTCTGCATTGAATAAACTGCCCTTATCTGCGCTATCCGTGAAACAATCTGTGTTAATCTGTGGTTTTCTTTCTTGCGTACTTCGCGAGAAATCTCTTTCTCTCTCGCAACGAACGCAAAGAGCGCAACGAAAATCAAATCTATAATAAAACTATTCCTGAAACATTATCCCTATTCCCTTCTATATAATACGTAAAGGAGTTCTTTGTCAAGGGAATATCTTATATATATCATTTCTACTCTTAACTCTATAAAAAATTATCCTCTTGCCAGATTCTAATTTACATCCTATTCTATAAACACCTATTCTTATTCTATAATACTCACTATACCCCCGTATCTTTTTATGTCAAGCGCTGTAAAAAGATTATCAAGTTCAGGAATTTTCTCAAATACTAACTTCTCAATTCTACTCCTATTAGGCTCTTTTATTTTTGCCAGGTCCTTCAAGAATGTCTTTTTATATGAGCAGGTTATCATGCTATCTTTTTTTTAACTTATTATAGTAGGCTCTTGCATCATTAACAGTCAGAGCTTCTTCACTCTCTATTTCCTCCATATATTTACCGAGCCCATAGTTCTCAAGTAGCTCCTCTACTTTTTCAAAAGTTTCTATGTCTATTAAAACTGCTTTTTTCTTGTTTTTGTCATTGACAACATAATCTCTTTTTATTTCAAGCATCGCCAATCACCTCCTTTTTTATCTATCTCCCCTTTTCTGGCAATCCTAAATCATGCAAAAATATCTCTGACATATTATTATCATAATGCTGACCGGTATGAACAAAAATTGGCTGAAATCTATCTGGATATTTTTTCATTTCCTTCATGATCGGAGCAATCTTCATAAAATTGGGACGAGCACCGGCAACTAGTATTATTTTTTTATGTCCTTTATAAGAATCCATTATTGATTTTTTCTCACTTGCATTCATCACATCCTCTAGCATTAATACACTTCTTCATGCGTGCCAATTTCTATTAAAAATATTGCATCATCCCTTTCATCTTTTTGTTTCACGAAATCAAATATAATTCTTAAATCATAACTAGCACGGCAAGTCCAGGTGCCGGATAGTTTACCTTTCAATTTATGACTTTCCAACCTTGAATCGAACGGATCCTCAACTAATAGTTCCAGAGTCTTCTTAATATCTTTGGCCAAATTCGGATGTTTTTTAAGAACCCGTTTATAAGCTTTCTTAAAAGTACTGCCCCAAATAAGTGTTCTCATTCTGTAATATCTCTCATAAAATCACTTACTGTACCTTTTTTTATCTCCCCTCTGGAATATTCTGCTCTTGCTTCTTTAATACTATCAGCAAGCCGTTCTCGCCTCTGTTCTATTATTCTCTTCCTAACTATATTGACCAAATCTTCTCTCTGTGATTCAGGAAATTTCTCAATTATTTCCAACGCTTCCTGAAATGTTACATTTAATCTATATGACATTCTTCATACCTCCTTATAGATCAGTGAATATATCATGCTTCTTTGCATGTTTTGTCCAGATTATTTTTTATTCTTGTGTAATTAAAGATACATACCAAAGCCTTTTATTTGCTTAGAGGAATATCCAACACAAAAGTTTTCCCTCATCCAGAACCACCTGCTATATCAACGAAAAATCTCTTATTGATTTTTCCCCACTTGCGTTCACCACATCTTCTGTCCAAATAATATCAAGCTGCTTTGCCTGGGCATCCATGCCATCGAGAATCCGCTGTATGTCATGCTTGTCTGCTTTTCCCTGTTCTATTTTATCCAATTTTTCTTCCACTTGCCTAAAACGGCTATCCATCTCTCGCCGAGTAGGCACCTCATTCATTACATATTCAGCAAGCTTCTCAAGCAAAGCATGCGTTTTTTCGGGTGTTATATCAGACACAGTCTCGTCTCCTTCGTCGCTTCATTCAAAATTACCACTCTTGATAAAAGTCTTCAGCTATACTTTGTTAAGATTTTTTCTCCAGTAAAAACGTTTAACCTGTATCTTTAACTATTATCTAAATCTATGAATTAATCTGCCTTCTTTTTAACCACAGATATCACTGATTCACGCACTGATTCTCTCATAAATCCATAAACTCTTGTACATTCATCCCAATTTCTCTTATGATTGCTCTAATAGTGCCTTTTTTAATCTTTTTGCCTTGATAATTCCACTGGGATCACTTTGCCATCTTCATCTCTTACCCATAATTCATGAGAGCCTTTACCTTGCCGATAAAATCGAAACCCCAATTTTGTTATTTTACGTCTAACTTGTTAGCTGCTTAACTCACGAAGTTTTACCATTAATAAACTCCTACCGGAACCGCTATGGTCATACGAGTTTTTGGAGTCCATTCTACCTCATTAAATCCAAGCCCTTCGTCACGTTCAGACCGATAAGCCGATATCATTCTTACAACATCTATACAATTAAAAATTGCTTCTTCAATAGTATCGCCTTCGGTAAAAGCACCCTGAATCCCGGGTACCGAAGCCAAATGTCCCCCATCATTCTTCTCTATTTGAATCGATAAAATAACAGTATGTTTTGGCTGCATTGATTTATTACCTCTTTTTAAATAAAATTAATAATTCAAATAAATAAAGATCGCATTAATTTACTACATTGTTCCTGTTGGCTTTAATATTCGGCCTACTTGCTCAAGTTTAATATTTTTCCCCTTAATATTTCTTTCAATTTCTTCTAATTCTTTCATTGTCCTTCTGTCATAATACCTTTCGCCACAACTATTACACACAAGTACCTCAATAGAAACAAAAGCTACATCCTTACCAATTCTAATTTCTTCTTCAACCATCTTTTTCTTAATATCAGGACTATTACAAATGATGCATTTCATTTTCTCCTCCTCTTAAAGTCAATCCAACGCTCTGGATCAGGTCGATAGACGGTTACTACAATAACCCAATCGTCCTCTTTTGAGTAAGCACAAACCGTATGAATTGGTTTCCCTTCCAAAGTTCTCCCAAATAGTAACACACTAGGATAGGGCTGATCATCTTCATACTTCTCTATGATCTCTCCGTGTACTACTGCCTGGTATACTTCCTCTTCAACAATAAGTCCGTATTCTTCCCCTCTCATCTCTCTCCTTGCATGAGCAGTATAAAGAACTCTATCTTCTATAAAACATTTTTGGATATCAGCTAACACTGGGGTTGCCTATCTAAAAATTAGTGTTTTTTCAAAGTTATTAAATCTTGCTCCAAATCAACTACAGAACAATCTGAATAAAGATCATTTTTTACCAATAAATTAAGCATCTCCCATGTGTCGACATCAGCAACATCTTTGGCTTTACCAATTGTTTGCAATTCTCTATTTTCTTTGCAATTTGGCAAGCTGTTCCTCAATCCACTTATAAATCTTCTCAAGCCCTTTCTTCAAAGGAAATTTTTAATCAGAGTAATCTGCGTAATCTGTGGTTTTATTTATCTTAACCACAGATAGCCGCACATTTAAGAGTATATATTCTTTCAATCTTATCTGTGCTATCTGTGAAACAATCCGTGCAAATCTGTGGTTCCCTTTTTTTAACCACAGATACCACTGATTCACGCACTGATTCTCTTCTAATTTTATCTGTGTTATCCGTGAAATAATCTGCGTTAATCTGTGGTTTTCTTCTTCAACCACAGATGGTCACAGATTCAGGCACTGATTATCGCATTTTATTTCAATTTTATCTGTACAATCTGTGAAACAATCTGTGTGAATCTGTGGTTTTCTTCTTCAACCACAGATGGTCACAGATTCAGACACAGATTCTCACAGATAATCCATAATTGGCTTTCGTTTATAAGTTCATAATAATGCCTTTTTTAATTTTTATCTTGATAATTCCTTTTTTCATAATTCGGATTATCTATGCTTTCAAACTCTACGCCACAGCAACTTCAGGTTTAATAAGTCTTGATTTTGCTGGCTTAAGACCCTTTACTTTCACATAAACGATCTTTTGCCCCGGCTCTCTTTGCTTTTCAGCTATTCGTCTGCTCCACGTATTATATTCTTCATCACCTTCAACTTGAAGAATAACCTGGGCATTTAGTGGTATCTTCACTGCAAATTCAGGATGCTCTATTACGTAGCGGTCAAACTCCGTAACCAATATGGCATGTCTTTTTTCTAAAATATCCATTATTTATTCACCCTCCAGAAAGGCTTTCTGATAATTTTTCCAATTCTCCTTTATATCCTCATCTGCTACAATTAAAGCTTCGCTAAGCTTCAAATTAAGTTCTTTCTTAATTTTTCTTCCATCAATATAGTACTTATCTATATGAGCAAAGCCGTGAGCTGAATCATAGCGAATTACTACTTGCCAATTGATTATTTACAAAAACTTCCAATTGAACTGCAAACCTAATAACCTTGCCTTTATCCGTCTCATGATAATGCCGTTTACGAGCATTCTCTCCTAAAGGGATTACATATTCATTGATTCTCAAATATCAGCTACCCCACAATATAGCATATAGTTCATTACACCTATGTCTATTTTTACCCATATGCACAGCTTCGACGAACACAGTTCGCGGTACAACAATATTCCCAAACAATTCCTTTTATAGATCGAATTTTGAAATATGAACAAGAGAAATAAGACAAGTGGAATCAGCAACAACAATCATAGCTTTATTGTTTTTTTAAAGTTATTAAATCTTGCTCTAAGTCAACCGCTGAATAATCCAAATAAAGATCATTTTTTGCAAATAGATCAAGCATCTCCCATGTGTCTACCTCAGCAAGGTCTCTAGCCTTACCAAATGAGATTTTTCCTTCCCTATAGAGCTGTAACACGATCATCGTACGCACCTTACGATCTATTGGCTCTCCCAGGAGAGACTCTATTTCTTTAGGAAGAGACAACGTAACGACATCAGACATAATCTTAACCTCTTTCTTTAATTCCTAAATATCAGTAAAAAATTTTTTCATAAAGTTTATATTTTATATAACGCTATCTTCCATTTATGTACAAAATCAATACTTATACCTTAAGATTGGCTGCCTGTTCCTCAATCCATTTATATGTCTTCTCAAGTCCTTCCTTCAAAGGATAATTTGGCTCCCAGCCTAATTTTTCTTTTATTAGCCTATTGTCTGAATTCCTTCCTCTAACACCCAATGGGCCTTGAATGTGCTTAATCTTTAACCTCTTACCCGCAATTTCCATTATCATTTCAGCTAATTGATTAATCGTCACCATCTCTTCAGAACCGATATTTACCGGTCCTGTAAAATCAGATTACATTAACCGCCTCACACCTTCCAGGCATTCATCAATATACAAAAATGAACGAGTACCGTTCCAACTCACCGATTTGAGAACTCAACTTTTAGTCTGTTTCTAATATAGCGTTTGCCTTTGCCTGTTTTTAAATATCGCTCTCGACGATAAGCATCTTCTCTGTAGATACAGGCTTCGTAGTATATCAAATCTATAAGTATAATACATATCACTTCTATATTTTAAATATCAAAAGTTGGGAAGGCACGTATCTGGTCTCCATCTTCCCAAAGCTTAATACAGAATGCAGATAGTGTTTTTTCAATCTTCGGCCCAAGTTAAATTTATCACCAAATTAAATAATATTTTACTTACAAATTTTAAGATAAAAATTTTAGTAACCATTCACAATTAAAAAAATAGAAAATAAACTGTTAACGTAAGTACAACTCCAACCAATATATTCATGATTAATCCGGTTTTAAGAAAATCACGAAATTTATATCCGCCAGGGTTATAAACCATTAAATTAGTTTGATAACCAATCGGTGTAGCAAAAGATGAAGAAGCTCCAATAGCCAATACAATCATAAAAGGTTTCGGGTCTAAATTCATTTTAGTTGATATAGACATCACTATCGGAAAAATCAAGGCAGCAGCAGCATTATTTGTTATTATCTCAGTATATAAGCTTGTTATAAAAAATATACCTGCAATAATCCCAATAATACCATAACCATGCAAAGAGTTAATTATAAAATTTGCCGCAATATCTGCAATACCAGAATTCGCTATCGCCTTTCCTATACCAAAAGAAGAGGCAATAACAATTAATACATCAAAATCTATGG
>CAYRIM010000034.1:0-6562 GCA_964424445.1 uncultured Candidatus Saccharibacteria bacterium
TGGTTGTCAGGATCGAGTTTGATTTTCTTGAGAAATTAGATACTTGGTTTATATTATTTTTTTTCTTATAATATAGAGAATATTGAATATTAATATAAATTAGATATATGGAAAAAGAATATCTAGGCTTGAGCGATATTCCAATGTATAGATTATCCCTAAATACAAGCAAAGAGGCTTGGGAAGTTCATATAAGATTTAATTGGCAAGATAAGAAAAATATGGCAGATTAGTTTATAAGGTCAATCGATTCTATTGGTGCAAATATAGCTGAAGGATATGGTAGGTTTCATTATTTAGATAGAATTAAATTCTATTACAATGCGCGCGGTTCTCTGTTGGAGGTTAAACATTGGACCTATCTTTTGTATACAAGAGTAAAAATTAGCGAAGATGAATATTGGGATTTAATAAAAAAACTAAATGAAATTAACAGACAAATAAATACTTACATAAAGGCTTGTCGTTCAACTAAAAACTAGGCTTTCGCATAAAAAATCAATATTTAATATTCATTATTTAGTATTTTTTGTTAGAAATAATAAAATTATTTTATGGAAAAAGAACCTCTAGATCTAAAACAATTGCTCGATCAAGTACAAAAATCCAAAAAATACCTAGAAAACCAAGGTATTTTTAGTCGTATTGAAGAACTAAAAAAAGAATCAGAAGAAAAAGATTTTTGGAAAGACAGCCAAAAAGCTGGTAATTTGATGCAGGAACTAGGGGATTTGCAAAAAGAAGTAGTTGAGTGGGAGCAATTAGAAAAAAATTGCAAAGAATTCATTGATAAAAAGGTTACGGGTGAGCAGTTAGATAGGTTGAATAAATGTTTTTCAGAGTTAGAAATAAAGACATATTTGTCGGGTAAGTATGATAAGGATAGTGCTATTTTATCTATTCATAGCGGCACAGGAGGAGTAGATGCTCAAGATTGGTCTGAGATGCTTCTGAGAATGTATTTGCGTTATGCAGAGACAAAAGGGTGGAGAAGTGAAATACTACATATATCATCAGGTGAAGAAGCGGGAATAAAAAGCGTTGTTTTGGAGGTAATAGGTAGATATGCTTATGGATTGCTCAAAAATGAGGCAGGTATTCATAGATTGGTTAGGAAGTCTCCCTTTAACGCTCAAAGCTTAAGACAAACATCCTTTTCTTCTGTTGAAGTTTTACCAGTAATATATGAAGGAAAAGAGGTGATTGTGGATGAAAAGGATTTGAGGATAGACACATTTAGAGCAAGTGGGCATGGAGGACAAAAAGTAAATGTTACTGATAGTGCTGTGAGGATTGTACATATTCCCACGGGGATTACTGTTAGCTGTCAATCAGAAAGAAGTCAGCATCAAAATAAAGATAGAGCTATGAAGATTCTAAAGTCACGTCTTGTTTTGCGTGAAGAAAAGAAAAAAGAAGAAGAGCTAAAAAAACAAAAGGGAAATACAAAAATGGCGACTTGGGGAAATCAAATACGTTCCTATATTTTACATCCTTACAAGCTAGTAAAGGATCACAGGACTGGTTTTGAGAGTAGGGATGTAGAAGGTATTCTAAATGGAGAAATAGAAGAGTTTATCGATGAAAAATTGAGAACTAGCTTGTAGCTTTTTAGCTTCTTAGCTTTTTAGTATTTTCTACAAGCTACAAGCTAATAAGCTAGTTATGCAAAATAGCTATTTGATTAAAATATAATTTAACATATAATACAATATATGATAAATATAGAAAACTTAACTAAAATTTATTCACCCAAAATAATAGCTCTAGATGATGTTGATCTGGAGATAGAAAATGGAGAGTTTGCTTCTATAGTGGGGCCTTCTGGTGCAGGGAAATCTACTTTGGTTAGACTTTTGATTGCTCAGGAAAAACCCTCAAAAGGCAAAATAATGATTGGGGGTAAGGATATAACACACCTTCGTCGTGGACACATACCTTACTATAGAAGAAAACTGGGTGTGGTATGGCAGGATTTCAAATTATTAAATAATAAAACAGTCTTTGAAAACGTAGCTTATGCTCTTGAGGTAGTAGAAAAATCACCAAAAGAGATAAGAGTGCAGGTTCCTCAAATTTTGAAGTTAGTAGGATTGGGCGATAAGGCTGATCGTTTTCCCTATGAGCTTTCCGGGGGAGAAGTCCAGAGAACTGCAATAGCGAGAGCTTTAGTTCACGAGCCAAGACTTCTTATAGCTGATGAGCCTACAGGAAACCTGGATCCTGAAAACACAAAAGAAGTTGTCGATTTACTTCTTAGGATAAACAAGATGGGTACTACTGTGCTTTTGGCTACTCACAACAAAAGTGTGGTAGACAATCTGAAAAAGAGGGTTATAGTTTTAGAAAAAGGTAAGGTGGTTAGTGACAAAAAAGTGGGCAAGTATAGCTTATAAATTTTATCTTTAAATAAAAATTTTATGTCTAGTGTGTATAGAATATTTAAAAGTGCCGTTAGGAGTCTTTGGCGTAATAAATGGCTCACTGTTGCTACTGTTACAGTTATGACCTTGACTCTTTTTACAGTGAGTGTTTTCGTTGTTCTAAGTGTTTTGGTTAATTCTACTATAGATACTGTTAAGTCTCGCATTGACTTAGAAATTTATTTCGATCAGGATATAGCCGAAGATGAAATCTTAGCGATAAAGAATGAAATTGTAATAAGGAATGAGGTAAAAGATGTAACTTATATCTCCAAGAAGGAAGCGCTAGAAATATTTAAGGAACAAAATAAAGACGACCCTGCTTTGTACGAAACAATCACCGAAGAAGATAATCCACTTCCAGCAAGTTTACGGATCGATTTATTTCAAGCGGAAGATTTAGCTGAGGTTAACTCATTATTTAGAGGGGGTAAATATGATTCTTTGGTGGAGGATACGAGTTATGAAAACAATAAACTTATAGTACAAAGATTGATAAGTATTGGCAATTATATCAAGAAGGGGGGATTGATATTGAGCTTAGTGTTTATCATAATAACTTTAATAGTGGTTTTAAATACCATAAGAATGACAATGTTTACAAGACGCGAGGAAATCGAAATAATGAAGCTTGTGGGCGCTACGAATTGGTATATAAGGTGGCCTTTTGTCCTAGAAGGTGCTTTCTATGGCTTGATTTCAGTAATAATCTCTTTGATAGTTGTATTTGCAGGGCTCAAATTCCTCAATCCATATATAAATGTTTATTTACAGGAATTTAGTACTAATTTTTATGAATACTTAAAACTTTATAGTACTCAGATTGTTGGTCTGCAGTTTTTAATAAGTATCTCGTTAGGAGTTATTAGTTCACTTATCGCTATAAGAAAGTATTTGAGGGTATAGAATTAGCTTATAGCTTATGGGATTACACTTTTGTGCGGTTTTCTAATATAAAACTATAGTGAGTAGCATGGTAGGATAAACTTAAACATCATACTGGTAGTATGATTTTTTTATTAAATATTAGCTTATTTTAAACAAAAAAGTACTTGACAAATATCAAAAAGTATGCTATAATTATTATGTAATTAAATTTATTATAAACAGGTTTATTTCTGACCCTTTACAACATAAAAGCTGGCGAGCTTAAAACGTAAAACTCCAAAAGAAAAAGGGTGGTTATTGTGAAAACAAAACAAATAGTGGTTTATGCTTTATTCGTACTGTGCATCTTCATTATGTCTTTTTTTGGCCTCAAAAAATGTATTGATTATCACTTCCAGACAAGGAGAAATGTATATGCAAACAAAGCGGAAGAGAAAAGTCATGGAAAGGACGAATACATGGCCAATAACTGGTCAATACCTTCCCGCAAACGTACGTATAAGCATGTCTCCGAGAACCGAGAACAAGAATGGTTGACTATACCAGAGTATAGGGGTAATGGTGAAAGATTTATAAAAGAGTTAAAATCTCTTAGATCATCTGCAATTCTTCTAAGGGGCATAGTGTCAAACGATCCAGAGAGAAAGAAGAAATTCGAAGATTATCTAGAAAAGTATTCTAAAAAGTATCCAGATGTTCCTCGTGTTTACATTGAGGGCGTAATACTTCGTTATCTTTTTGAGACTGAATTCTAGATTCACACATTCCCTATTTCCCCTACTAGTTTCTGCATATCATTGACATTTTAAACCTCATAGGTTTGACCCACCTTTAATGGGTCTTTTTTTTATTTATACCCCACTTTAATCTCAAATCTAAATATGGGTTGTTGTCTATAACCTCGTGATGTTAGGAATAACAAACTTCTAGAAAGAGGGGTTAAGATCTAACTTAAACCCCATTAAAGCAGTTCGAATATTTTCTACGAACTCACGACTAGAGGAAAACCAATAATCATTCCCAAATTGTGCAAAACCGTGTTTTTTGGGGTTGTGGATAACCTTGAGACCCGTTTTATCTTGTAAAGGGTAAATATACAAAAAATACGTTTTTTAGGTGATTATGATAGATTCTTCTTGATATTGATATTTTATAAAAGTGATAAATAATACCTTATTTCAGGTTAAAAATAGGGTATTTTTTATAATTAAAAATAGAGTAAAAATACAAAAAACGGCGCTATAAAGAAGTTATTGACATTTTTATCCTCCTGTGATACAATACTATGGTTTTCAAAAAAAGTAGATGTTAAAAAATATTTACAGAAAATTGTCAATAGTTCGGAAAACGGTGTTAAAAAATATTTACAAAAAATTGTCAATACTATAATATAAATCCCGAAGGGATCTCCTAGAGATAAAAACAAAATGAAAACTGCAGAAAAAATAAAAAATTTAGCAAAAAAGATAGGAATCAAGACAATGTTGAGTTTATTCTTCTTGTCCTTGGTTCTTTTTAATGTGCAAACTGTTTCTGCAGATGAAGTAGATAATGAATTGCTCAAAAAAAGAAATGAATTAAATCAAATCGAAAGCCAGGTTAAGGAATTGAGGGATTATATAACCGCTAAGCAGCAAGAGATAATTAGTTTGAATAACCAATTAACCATAACTGATTCACGTATAGAACTTATTCAGTTGCAGCTCAAAGCTACTCAAATAGATATAGAAAAAACTGCAGCAGAAATAGAAAAAACAGAAACGGAGATAGTAGAGAAGGAAGCAGAAATAGATAAACAAAAAGAACTTATAGGCAAGGTTATAAGAAAGATATATATGGAAAAAGATACTAATATAGTATCTATTATTGTAGAATCAAAAACATTTTCAGAATTAGTAGAAAAAACCGAGTATTTAGCTAGGGTTAGAGCACAATTGAAAGATACATTAGATAAATTAAAGGTTTTAAAGATTGAGTTGGAGCAAGAAAAAGAAGATCTAGAGATAAAGATGGAAGAACTTGAAGAACTGAGACAGGAAAAAGAATTAGAAGAAAGTGGTTTAGAGGAACAAAAATATACAAAAATAAAACTTATTGAGAATACTCAAGGCCAAGAAGCTGAATTTCAGTCAAGATTAGCTCAAGCTCAGGCGGAAGAACAAGCTGTAACAGCCGAAATCGTGAGACTAGTGCAAGAGCAAGCTAGACGTCAGCGTCAGTCTGGAGTTGAAGGTCGTGCCGGTCGTGGCGATATAGTAATGGTTGGTGGTTTTACTTACCCTCTTGCTGGAGCAAACCGTATAAGTGTTATAGGTGGTGACTACATGGATCCAGCTTATGGAATGGGTTTTCCCCACAGGGGAATTGATCTTGCTGCTTCTCAGGGCACACCTATTTACTCTGCAGGTGCTGGTGTTGTAGTTGCTGCTCATGATAGTGGTAATGCTGGTCTTTCATATATTGCTATTGATCACGGCAATGGTCTTATAACGAAATATCTGCATATGAGTGCTATATATGTACTTCCTGGGGATGTAGTAAATGCTGGTGATGTGATAGGGCTTTCTGGTGGTACTCCTGGTACTCGTGGAGCAGGGCTTTTTACTACGGGACCTCATCTTCACTTTGAGATAAATGACTATCAGGGAAATCCCATAAATCCACACAATTATCTTTCATTCCTACCACCCTTGTATTAAGGTTGATAGGCTGATAAGTTAACAAAAATAGCCAGAGCCTTAGAAACAACACTTAATTGTATTCTCGAGTGGGAATAAAAATAACCTAAAACCAGCTGAACATGAGTAGGCTGGTTTTTTCTTGTTAAAAATATGAAAATAGGGTAAAATCTTTTTATATGAAAAATAAAACAATACAAAGTATTTTAATTATCATCTGGATGGTTGCCATCTTTTTTTTGGGCTATACGATAGGAACTGGAACTTTGTCTGGCTTACCGCAAAGATTGGTAGGGAAAGAACCTCCTCAGAGATATAAGGATATTGACTTTTCTAAGTATTGGGAAGCTTTAGAAAAAGTAGAAACTAATTATATAGGGGAACTTGATTATAATGATGTTCTTGAGGGTTCTATTGCGGGAATGGTAGCCTCTTTGGGTGATCCTTTTTCTGTTTATATTACCGCAGAAGACTTAAGTTTATTCCAAGGGGAAATAAACGGTACCTTTGAGGGCATAGGAGCGGAAATAACAGTAAAAGAGGGGATGCTTACTATTGTTTCTCCCCTTGAGG
>CAYRIM010000035.1:0-6425 GCA_964424445.1 uncultured Candidatus Saccharibacteria bacterium
TTTACAATCAAGGGTTAACTTGTTATTATCGACCGAAACTGTTAATATACTTAATGGCATATAAAAAATAGGTTTTTTGTATTTACCTATTTTGCTCTGCCATTATACCGTAAAAATAATATTAAGTCAAGAAGATTTGATATAATCCTACGAATTACGAATTGTACGAATATACGAATGAGATAATATTTGTGCATTTGCATATTCGTATGATTTGTAATTTATAGATCATGACTGGATCAACTCATTTCATAACTGGATCGGCTATTGGAAAATTATCTGGTAACCCCATTCTGGCTACTATTTTGGGATTTTTGTTTCATTTTGTAATGGATATGGTTCCTCATTGGGACTATGGATATCATTTCAAAAAAAGGACAATCTCTTTTATTATAGCTGCTCTAGAACCCTTCTTAGGTGTTATGGTGGTTTTGTGGATTGTTATAAATAGAGATTTCAGTCAAACGGCAATTATCAATACTTTGATTGGGGGTGTTTTTTGTGTTTTACCTGACGCTATGTCTGTGTTTATAAAATTTTTCAAAATAAAGCCCCTGAGTTTTTTTCTAAAAATACATAAAAAATGTCATTGGTTTATAAAGGTGCCGGACAGTCCTTTTGAGTGGCAGGAAATAAAAACAACTCCATGGGGGGTATTTTGGGGGATTTTTTGGCAAATACCTTTTATTGTGATTCCTATGATTATATTGATGAGGTAATAATAAATATTTTATATCCTTTATAATAGTAGAAAAATATAAAGTACTTTAAAAAAAGAAAGGGTGATGAAGTTGTCAATGGAAGATCTAGGAAGAAGATTAAAAGAAATTCGAGAGGAGAAAGGATTAACCATAAAGGAGGTTATAGAACAGTCTAAGATTAATTGCTCGGAAGAATACTTATCAGAAATAGAAAAGGGAG
This sequence comes from uncultured Candidatus Saccharibacteria bacterium, assembly GCA_964424445.1. Classification (GTDB taxonomy): domain Bacteria; phylum Patescibacteriota; class JACPGU01; order JACPGU01; family JACPGU01; genus CAYRIM01. Next base: position 922 of record CAYRIM010000035.1, read on the forward strand.
AAGTAAAAAGAATATCTCCTGTTTTTTTAAAGGAATTAGCTATTTTTTATGTGGAAGATCCTTTTGATTTTTTAGATCTTGCTGGTTATGTTGGTAAAGCAGAAAGAAGAGAGTATCCGATATCGAAGTTCGGAGAAGGGATATCTCACAGGTCGCGTTCTCCAATAATTTCAAGAATAATAGAAGTTGGAAATAGTTTTAATGGTGAAGAGAGAAAAGATTTTTTCGGTAAAATTGATTTAGCAGCAAGAAGAGCGGCAAGAAGAACAGAAGAAGAGGCAGGGCAAAGGAGTGAAGCTGATTCAAAAATTAAATGAATGATTAAAAAATCTTTTCCAAAAAAAACATCTAAAAAAACCCCGGATAACGGGGTTTTTTAGTTTTATAAATTAAGTAAAATTCTTTAGATTCTTTTTCTAATATTTGGCCATTCTTGGGAAATAACCGAAATAGCAGCAATGGTTGGTACTGCTAGTATTATTCCAAGTGTTCCGGCTAGTTTGCCACCTACGAGCAGTGCTACCAAAATGACAAAGGGAGACACTCCTATTGCTTTTTGCATTACCTTAGGTACTAGTATTTGGTTTTCTAGTTGTTGCACAACAATATAAAAAACCAGAACTAAAACTGCAATAACTGGCGAAGCAAGATAAGCTATGAATATAGCAGGGATGGCAGCGATAATGGGACCGATGGTTGGTATTATTTCTAAAACTCCTGCAATTATTCCTAATGTCAGAGCGTAGGGGACCTGTAGAATCCAAAGGCCAAGAGTGGTCACTAAAGCGATTATTCCCATTAAACTAACCTGCCCTATTACCCAAGACCCCATTTTATCGGCTATCTTTCTGCTCACTTCTACTACATAAGCTTTTTGGCTTATAGGGAGAAGAGAAACAAAAAACTTTCTAATTCCATCCTCCTCTAGAAGCAAAAACAAAGTCAAAACCAATATGTAAAAAACAGTAGTTATTCCTCCAAAGAAACTAGTTGCTGATTTGAGAAGTGTATTGGCAAACTCTCCTAGGGTAGAAGAGGCAGACTGTAAACCATTATTTGAAGTGATTGCGCCTTCATTAAAAGTGCTAAAAAATGAGCCGATTTTTTTTACATATTCTGGTAAGTTCTGAGCAATGTTTTGGATCTGTTCTACTACGGGAGGAATAATGAGATATCCTACTAGTGCTACAAAGGCAAGCAAGCCCAAATAAATAAGAAGAATGGCCATCAGGCGCGGTATGTTAAGCTTGGCTTTAATGCTATCCACCAAAGGAGAAAGAGCTGCAGTTAATATAACTACTACAAAAAGAATTAGAATTATGTCAGCAAGATTGAGTAGGAGATAGAAGCCAATGAGAACAAGTATAATCCTTACCATGCTCATCCAGGATATTTCCCAGATAATTGTTTTTTTGTTTGGGTCAGGCATTTTGTTTTTATATACTTATGTGTATGGAATTATTCTTAGTATAACAGATAGTGTTATTGTTTAAAACAAAAATTTTATTTTTCTTCTTCCTTATCCTTTGGCTCCTCTTCTTCTGTTTTTTCTTCTTCCTTAGCTTCTTCCTTTGTCTCTTCTTTCTCTTCCTTTTCTTCTACTTTTTCTACTGATTCTACATCTTCTTCTACTTTTTCTTCTAGCTCGGCTAGCTCTTCCTCAGATCTTGGAGGATTAACAAAAGCTATAGTCTCTTCTTTATCCGTAAGAAGTTCTACATTTGAAGGTATATTCAAATCTTTTGCTAAAATAGAATCTTCGAAAGTTTTGAGAATGCTTATGTCTACTTCAATTTCCTTCGGAATATTACCAGGCAAGCTTTTTACTTCAATGCTGTCTTTGTTGGTGCTTAAGGTTCCCCCCATGTTCTTTACGGCAAGAGATTCTCCTATGAAAGTAAGTGGTACTTCAGTTTCCACTTCTTCATCCATTCTTACCTCAAAAAAATCTATATGGATTATTTTATCTGTTACGGGATCGGTTTGCACTTCGTGGGCCAAAACATTTTTTATCTCTTTTTCTCCTTCTATCGAAAGTTCAATCAGGGTATTTTCTCCTGTATTTTTAAATATTTTATTAAAAATATTCTCACCTACAAAGAGGTTAATGTTTTCCTTGCCCTTTCCATAGACAATAGCAGGGACGAGGCCCTGTTCCCTTGCTTCTTTTAGTTTTTTACCAAAGATTTCTCTTTTTTTGGCTTCTAGTTTATATTCAGACATAATTTATTTGATATTTTTATATAGTTTTATCGGATTTTATTTCCTTTCTCTCTTGGAAAAGATTTTTTTGAAATCTCCATCAAAGTCTTTTATGTTTTTATAAAAATCCATAACGTCATCGTCAGATATTTTTCCTTTTTCCACAAACCTTATCATCTCGCTGAATTTCACATCTAAGTCTTTTTCTTTTTGCTCTTTTGGAAGAGTTTTTATTTTGTCATACCTGTAGGAAAAACTAGCCAGAATGCTATTCGAGCAACTATTACATTTGAGGTGAATAACATAATTTCCTTCAAATTTTGCTAATATCTTTATGTTTTTTTCCTGATAATCGAAACCGCAAAAAGGACAGTGTATTATCTCTTTTATGTTTTTTACTATTTCTTTTGGGTTTAGCGAATCAAAGAAATTCATTTTTGATTGATTGATTTTTAATATGAATTGATTGTAGCAAAATATAGTGATAAATTCAATAACTTAAAACTTTAACAAGCCTTGTTTGGTGTCTTTACTATAAACAAGACTCGGGCCTCGGCTTTCCTACCAAAAATCCTTCGAGGTAATTCAAATACCCGATTTCAAGTTTATTGCTCAAAATACCCTCAAAAGGATTCGAACCTCTGATCTCCAGTTCCCCACCTGCTTTGCCGAATGCCCCCAGGAGGAATCGAACCTCCATCGCAGGCTCCGCAAGCCTGTACTTTATCCGTTAAGCTATAGGGGCAAGTTTTGGTGGGAAGGCGCAAGCTGATGCTCTATCCAACTGAGCTATAAGGGCATATCTCTAACAGATGGGTGTAGGGTTACGCTTTATCCATTAAGCTATAGGGATGTAAAATAATTAAAAAAACTCGATGTATTCGAGTTATATTATAACAATATTTTAGGATGATTGCTTATTTTTTTAAAATTCCCGATATTATATCTGCCACATCCCTTCCTTCTTCCTCGATTCTTACTATAGAAGAGGGGAATTTACTTACGATACTGTTCGCTTTGTATTCCCCTATGGGTACCGCGATAGTTGGCGCCCCTCGAAATTTTGGAATTAGATAAACAGTCTTGTTTGCTTCAGATATCCAATATCCCTTTATTTTTTCAAAGTTGTAAAATTGCTTTTCGATCCATATTCCTCTTTTTTCCAAAAAGATGTTCACGGACTTTTGCTGAGGAAAAACATACCATGCTAAAGCCAGGATCAATACTACAAAAGTAGTTCCCGTAAGCCATCTCTGAATATAAAACGAATATACTAAAACTCCGACAATAAGAACAAAAAGACCAATAATCCAAAAGATATTATTGGTTTCTTTTTTTTCCTTTCCCACAGTCCATTTCAAAAGTACTTTGCCTTTTTTCTTAATTTTGGGGTTTGGTTTTAGTTTTTTCTTGCCCTCTGCCATAGTGTTTTTATTATAACGGAAATAAGAAAATTGGGGAATAGGAAATTGAAAGAATGTGAAATGCAAAATCCTATTGCTAAATTTTTCTTTCTTAAATATAATGGGCGAAGCTTTTTGAAAAGTCGTAAATATTAGTAATCTAAACAAGGAGTAAAAAATGGAAGACGAATTTGACAATCAGGACGAAATGAATGAAGAAGAGGATGGTGCTAACGAAGAAGAAGATGAGAGCGAAGAGCCAGCAGAAGAAGAATCAGAAAAAGAAGAGTTAGTAGATGAAGACGAGAAAGAAGAAGAGGAAGATGAAGACGACGAAGGTGAAGAAGATGAGGAAGAATAATATAAAAAGGTAGCGGGAGCTACCTTTTTATATTACAAAAAACTATTATATGAAAACCAGAACGGTTCTTACAATCTTTTGAATCTACTTCTTTTTGGATTGTTTTTTTGTCACGGTCTTTTTAGTTTTTTTGACTGTTTTTTTTGGCTTGGATTCTTTTGGTGTCTTGATTGTCTTTACCTCTTCTTTTTTGGAAGCTGACTTTTTTGTAACCTCGGGAGTCAGAATCTCTATAAGCCTATCAAGCTTAGTATTCAAAGCATCGAGCTGTTCTGTTATTTCTTCATTGCCAGCACTTCTTTTGGAACCGCTGGTTTTATTATCTTCAAAACAATCATCACAATATATTGGTTTGTTCCCGCTTGGTCGAAAAGGAACCTTGCAACTTTTGCCACAGGCATCGCAAACCGCGCTAAACATCTTTCTGTCGTCAGACCCCCTTCTTTCGTTGCCTCTGTCTGGCCTTCTTGAACTTCTGTTTCGGTTTCCGCCCATATTTTCGAAACATTCACTGCAATATACTGGTTTATTGCCCGTGGGTCGAAAAGGAACCTCACAACTCTCACCGCATCCGGCGCAAATTGCTTTATGCATACTAAAATTTCGATCGGAATTTCTCCCGCCGGACCTTCTGCTGTTTCTGTTGCCCGATTTATTATCTCGTCTAAAGTTTTTCATTGTTTTTAGTTATTTAATTATTATCCCAGTATTATGCGCTATAAAAGGATAAATAGCAAATAAATTATAGTTTTGTTTTATAAATGATAATTCTGGAACGACTTGTTGTTGGTTTTTGTTTTAATTATAGTTGAGAAATGTCGAATAATGCTTGCTCTGAGTAAAGTCGAAGAGTTCGAAGGTCGTTGGTTGGTTTTCGGTTAAACTTTATATCTGTTTGGGATTTTTGGCAAAAGAAAAAAGCACCTCTTGTTATTATTCTTGGTGCTTTTTGATAAATTAAGGGAATGTTCTTAATCGTCTTCTTGACCGGTGCCCTTGATGCCCTTCAGGGTAGAGATTGTTTGTTCCAAATAGGCAACTATTTCACCTATGGGGTCATCATAGCCGTATATCTCGCCCATTTTGTGGTCAATAAAATCACGAACTTCTTCTGGGATTACATCGTTTAGACCGTGCAGGGCACCTGACAGCTCGCTTATTGATTCTGCTTGATGTATTAAGCTGGTCAATACTCCGTTTACCGATGCTTCTTTCTGACTCATCGCCATTGCGACCATCACCTCTTTTCTTGAAATTTTGTTAATCCGACCAGTAAAAGACAACTTCTTCTTTACTCAGGTCTAACTCCGATAAATCCTCAGGAGTTTTGTCGAAGGTTGAGTATTTGGGGTTTTCTCTTTCTTCTTCGTACTCCTGAATTAACCTGAAAGCGTCTTCTTTGTTTTCTGCGACAACAACTACAATTCCGTGCTTGGTTTTTAGAAGGTAGGGCTTCAAGTGATTCACCTCGCTTTTTTGATTTGTTAAAAATTATGCCACAGACGGGATTTGAACCCGCAAGGAGACGATTCTCCAGT
>CAYRIM010000036.1:0-6390 GCA_964424445.1 uncultured Candidatus Saccharibacteria bacterium
CCTAAAACTAAGGAACAGAAAGCACAAATTATAGATGACATAAAAGAAAAGCTTGAGAAGGCTAAATCTTTGGTTTTTGCAGATTATAGAGGAATGAAAATGACAGATCTTCAGGAAGTAAGAAAAAATATTAAAGAAAAAGGAAGATTTGAGATAGCCAAAATAAATTTAGCAAGAATAGCTTTTGATGAAAAAGAGAAATTTGATGAGATTGTAGGCAAAAATGCTTTGGCTATAGCTTATTCTTTTGATGATGAGATATCTGTTCCCAGGGAAATAAAGAAATTTGCAACAGGTAATGAAAATCTAAAGATCCTTGGTGGTTTTTATGGGGGAAAATTTTTAACCAAAGAAGAGATAGAGGAATTGGCTGATATTCCTAGCAAAGAAGAGTTGTTAGCAAAATTAATTATGATAGTTCAGGGTCCTGTTTATGGACTTCATGGAGCGCTGAATAATTTTGCTCCTAGATTGGTAAACGTATTAAAAGCTATTCAAAATAAATAATATTTAAATTAATTTTTTAGAAAGGAAATATCATGGCAGAAGAAGATAAAAAAGAGGAACAAAAAGAGGAGTCCAAGAAAGAGGAAACTCCCAAAGAAGAAGTAAAAGAATCTCTAGATAAGCCCGAGACAGGGGAAAAAGAATCCTCCTCCGCCAAGGCTTCGGAGGACAAGGAAACTGTAGCTGATAAGGCTGAACCTTCGACAGGCTCAGGTCAGGAAAAGAAAGATATAAAGGTAAGCAAAAGCATTCAAAAAATCATAGATGAAATTGAAAAACTAAAACTTATGGAAGTGGCTGAATTAGTAAGTGCTCTGGAAGATAAATTTGGTGTATCTGCTGCACCAGTAGCAGTAGCTGCTGCCGGAGCTGTGCCAGCTGGAGGGGAAGCTGGAGAAGCAGAGGAAAAGAGTTCATATGATGTAGAACTTGCTTCTTCTGGAGAAAACAAAATTGGTGTTATTAAAGCTATTCGCGAAGTTGTGCCAGATTTGGGATTGAAAGAGGCAAAAGATTTGGTTGACGGTGCGCCAAAAATGATAAAAGAAAGTGTGAAGAAAGAAGATGCGGAAAATATGAAAGCAAAGATAGAAGAGGCTGGAGGAAAGGTAAACCTTAAATAAAAAACTAATTGTACCTTGTATAAACAAAAAACCGGGATTATTTCCTGGTTTTTTGCTATAATGGTGATAAATGGTTAAATGGCTACATTGTCACATTGTTAAAATAGAAAACCTAGGCAAGGATAACAATGTAACAATATAACAATGTATCAATGTTTAAGATTTTAAAAGAAGATAAAAAAACTAAAGCAAAGTTGGGGGTTTTAAAAACCACTCACGGTGATATCCAAACACCTGTTTTCATGCCTTGTGGTACTAGGGGAACAGTAAAAACAACAACTCCGGATGAGCTGAGGGATTTGGGTGTGCAAATTTTGTTAGGGAATACTTATCATTTATATATGCGTCCGGGCGATAAGGAAATAAAAGGATTTGGCGGATTGCATGACTTTATGAAATGGAATGGACCGATACTGACTGACAGTGGGGGATATCAGGTTTTTTCATTAGGCAAGGGGAAGGATTCTTTGGTAAAAATCAAAGAAGACGGTGTAGAGTTTAGATCGCATTTAGATGGTTCAAAACATTTTTTTACACCCGAAAAGGTGATCGATATTCAAAGAAATTTAGGTTCCGATATCATGATGGTTCTCGATGAATGTGCGCCATATCCTTGTACTAAAGATTATGCAAAAGAAGCGATGGGCAGAACACACTCTTGGGCAGAAAAAAGTATAAAATATTTTCAAAAATCTATAGGGGCGGGTCGCGACCTGCCCAAAATATTTGGAATTATCCAAGGTTCGACATATAAAGATTTAAGAGAAGAATCAGCCAAATTTATCACATCATTACCTTTTGACGGGATAGCAATTGGTGGTGTTTCGGTAGGGGAGGAGAAAGAAGAAACGTACAAGGTAATCGATTGGCTGTCGCCAATCTTAAATAAAAAATCAAAAATAAAAAATAAAAAATATGGAGTCGCTTCGCGACCTATATATTTGATGGGTGTGGGGACTCCTGAAGACATTTTGGAAGCTGTAGAACGTGGTGTAGACATGTTTGATTGTGTTTTGCCAACAAGACTAGCGAGACATGGCAGTGTGTGGATCCATCCCGTAGGGGCGCGGTATGCCGCGCCCAAAACAGGAAACAGAATTAGCCTCTTAAATGCAAAATACAAAGATGACAAAAAGGTGATTATGCCCGGGTGCCAATGTTATGCCTGTAAAAATGGATTTAGCAGGGGATACATACACCATTTATTAAAAGAAAATGAGATATTGGGAGTGCGTCTAACAACTCTTCATAATCTACATTTTATCCTTGATTTAATGAGTAAAATAAGAGAAAATATAGAAAAGGGGGCTTTTAGTACCTTTAAAAAACAATTTTTAAAGAATTGGAAAATATAAAGAAAAGAGGTTCTTGTTATGACTGGTTGTAAATATCCAAGAATGGATGTTTCCGAATTGTTTATTAGGGTTTATTTGGTTATCGCCTTTGTTATTTATTTTATTTTTTGTTGGCCTCTTTATATAAAAGCACCAAAAAAGAAATAAAATATTAAAAAAGGAGATTTGTATGACACTTCTCGCTTTTTATGGTTGGATAATCCTTTTTGGTTCTCTGGGTTACTGGATAATCCATTTTCTTTTTCATCACAAGAGAATAACGGAACAAAACAGAGTACAAAAAAGATTATCAGGAAAATCACCGGCATCTTTTTTAAAGCTTTTTTCCAATAAGCCTTCTTCGGGATGCACTCTCAATCGTCATTGCTTTTGGGAAATAGCGATTTTTTCTCAGCGAGATATGAGTAGGTATGGAGAACATGTTCTTGCTAATGCTCCATTGACAGTAGAAGAGCTTTTTTCATATGGTTATAATGAAGATTAAGGAGGTTGGTTAGATGAAAGATCTGTTGATTGAAATATGGTTGGTTGGTGCTGTTATCGTGTTTTTTCTTGTATGGTTTTTTATCTGGAGCGAGGAACGCAAAGAAGTAGACCTGTTTGAAGCAATAGTACGGTGTAATTATATTAGTATATCGAACGCTGTTGCATGGCCGATCATAGTCGTTGGTGTGATTGCCTTCTTTCTTGTATTCCTTGTTTTCTTAAAAGAACCTCAAAGGGGTAATGCGGGATGAAGAGTACAAAAATAGTGTTTCTCACTGTTCTTTCTTCTTTGATTTTTCTTTTACTGATAATACCATCAATAATCACTATTTCTTTCTGCTGTGTATACTGTAATCTTAGGAACTGGGGTAGTATTATTGTCCCGTCTAATTTTTAACGGCATTTCTTACGAAATGTCGTTTTTTTGTTTCCTTAAAGATATTTTGAGTGTATAATATTTGTATAGATAATTGTTTTCTGGTCTTTGTACCTTTAGAATATAGTACGTATCTGTATTTTAATCTCAAAAAGGGAGGAAAAAATTGTCATCTGTAAAAATTGGTAGGGGTTCTAATCCCAATGGGATAGCTTTCTATTTATGGTATGATAGAAAATTAAAAGACAAAGTTTCGAAAGCTTTGCGATCTTTTTTGGCTTTTTTAAGGAAGGCAAAAAAAGATAAAGAAATTGAAGGTTTTTCAAATTCTACGGAAAAAGCCGATGATTTCCTGAATAGGTACAGTGGGAGACGTTTAACCGAGAACGATCCCAACCAACTGCTCACTGTAATTAGGGTTGATCGTATTCATGGCGAGGGAGATATTTGCGAGAGAGCCGAGCCATTCGATCTTTTCTTTACGGAAAAAACCCAGCCTGCGATAGAAGGAATATAAAATTATTGAGTATTTTTAGCAACACTTCGGTGTTGCTTTTTTTCTTATTAAAATAACTTGAATAAGCAATTTTATTGTGGTAGAATAAGAATATGGGAAACAATTGTCACCATATACTGATGTTAATGATTCCTTTGTGATATAAGGCTCAGCTTTCGCTGGGCCTTTTTTTCACTGAACATTAAAAATGTATAACCTGATGTATTGTCAGTTCTAATAAAAAAAGAAGGGGGGGTAAGGGTGTTAAAGAAAATCATATTTTTCTTTGTTTTATTGGTGGTTTTTGTGGTTAACACTTCCTTTGCTTTCGATGATCATTATAAGTGTTCCAATGAGACTATTTATTATCAGTACGATAATGGATGGTTTAATGAGATAAGGGATTGTAATGATTACGACAAGGAAGAAGAAAAGAATCATTGTGTTGTTTATAATGGCAAAATCTCTTCAAAGAATTTTACAGAAGTTCGAAATTCATATTGCATTGATGGCGACAGCGAATGCAATGTAATTATAGAAGAGAGAGATGTGAATTATGAACAATGCAAGGGTGGCTGTAATACTTCAACGGGAAAGTGTGCGGATGAAGACAACGAAGATGATTGTTCTGATTTATACAAAAGGTGCGAAGGAGATTACGAGATAACCTTCAATAATTGTGGTGAACGAATAGAAGAGATTTTTTGTAGTTATGGCTGTGAAAATCACAATTGCAAGGATGCTACTTGTAGTCACGGACAGTCTAATGGTTTTTATTGTGAAGGAAATAATATTGTGGAATATGTTTGTAGCTCCGACAGAACCCATTTTGATCATGTAATTAGGGAGACTTGCCAATACGGTTGCAAAGAAGCATCTTGTAAGGTAGCACCCTGTCAAGAACCGATTTTCTATAGTTGTAACAATGGTAATATTTATTACACTGACTACTGTGGTGCGAAAGAAGGCTTGTTTCAGGAATGCAAGTTTGGGTGTTCTCAAGATAAGGTTATTTGTTATTTTGAAGAAAACCTTGAGCTTTCAGAGGATTATTCTCCTTCAAATATCGCTTTTACTTCGGCTTTTTTGGCTTTTCTGGAAACCAGGGGTGGAGTGGAAAAAATAGCTGAGCTAAAAAAAATGATTGGCATTTCTTATGGCTCGGCCTCTGATCTGTCTACGTTTAAAGAAGAATGTGATCCGAGTAGATCGGGGATGATAACGTCTACTGATGGGAAATATGGATTGTATCTTTGTGTCCTAAATCATATCCATAAAAGGGTTGACGACTACAATATAGATCAACCGAGTTGCAATGTTACTTTCACTGGCAACGAAGAGCATTTGCATATACATATGTTTTTTGTAATTGAGAAGGATTATTTGGGGCGTCCCATCATAGAACGCAATAACGAATTTGCTAATCTCCATGTTACCAGAAAGGATAATTGTCTTTATTTATGGGCAAATCCAATCGGTCCTGGCAGAAAAAACCCGAATAATCTACCAAAATTGGGTAGGGGGTTTTGTATCAAGAAATGCTCCGAGGATATTGATAAGAGGGGTCTTGCAGGAGCTAACCCATTCACTGATCCACACCTAGTTACTGCCTTTGGAGATTCTATTATGAAGTTGATAAAAGATCTAAAGTTAGATTCCCCTGATATTCTCAGGGAATGGAGTTATAGATTTATCTTATATCTTCCGCCAGTTGTGGAGGCAGGAAAAGACTATTCTATCGTTTTAGCTAGCTCATCATTTAGTCTTATGGCATTGATAGATAATAATGCCATATCTTCTTTAACTAAAGGAGTTTGGGGTGACATAGGGCTCAGTCAAAATGGTGTAGTTATACGTAGATTGGCTTCTTCAGGGAAAGATAATCTTCTTTGTTATGCTCCAGATATTAGTAATGAGGAACTGTTAAATGCAGATCCCAATATTCAATATTATCTAGATATGCTAGAAATCTCAAATTACCTGGCTGTCTGGATCCTATTAGGGGGTGATTGAAGTGTATAAATCTTTTTTAAGATCATTTTTGATCTTATTGCTTGTTATAACTTTTTTCTGTATTTCAAGTTGTGGCGGTGGATCTGGGCCCACCTCTATTATTGTTCCACAGGAAGCGGTAGAAGCAACGGAAGAGCTTGTGCCTGTGCAAATACCTACAAGTTGGGTTCAAGAACCAACTATAGATGATAATACCAGAGTAATTGTGAATAGTTGGGTTGATTTAAACAAGGGGGAATTAATTATTATCGATGATTCATCGGCAGATTCTTCTTTTTCTATGGAAAGAAGTAGAATGTTCCCGTAATACCCAATGATTTTTCAAAGCGCTCTTTAATCAGAGCGCTTTTTTATTTTTCTTATTATAGATTCCCTTGGTATCTTTAATCTATTGTCTATTTGGAGCCAAACTTTATCTTGTGGATTCAGCGCTTCTTTTATTTCATTCATATTTTTATCAAATATTTTGATAATTTTAGTTTTGTGAATTTCATCACTTGTCCCGAGCGTAGTCGAGGGAGGTGTAATTATTTC
>CAYRIM010000037.1:0-6375 GCA_964424445.1 uncultured Candidatus Saccharibacteria bacterium
ATTATTGAAATCACCCCCTGGGGGGAACTTTTAATTAATAATATTCGACGAATTCACCCTCCTCAAAGAATTCCAAAAGATTATTTGAGTGCTCCTTTAAAAGTTTATGATACATATACCAGAAGGTGTAATCTTGCTTGTAAACAGTGTTATGCGTCTGCTAACCCTAATTTTGTAGAGAAAAGACGGACTATTTTTCAAACTAAAGCAATAATGAGAAAGTTTTACGAAGTAGGAGTGATGGAATGGAATTTTACTGGCGGAGAGCCCACTATTATACCCGATTTATTAGATGCTATTAAAATAGCAAAAAGATTTAAGATGAAAGTAAGTATAAACACAAACGGATGTTGGGAGCCTAGAATAACAAAAAAAATTCTTATTTCAGGTGTAGACGAGTTTATTATTAGTCTAGATGGAAGAGAAAAAACACACGATAAAAAACGCGGGCCAGGGATTTTTAAAAAAGTAATAAAAACATTAGATCAAATTTACGAATATAATCAGAATAATTATAAAAATAAATTAAAGGTAACTCTAAATATGGTAATAGGAAAAGATAATATTCAAGACATAGAATATATAAGTTCCTTAGGAGTAAGATATAAATATAATATAAAATTCGTTCCTTTAAAATTTGGCGGTCGCGCTTATGCAAATTTAATGCTTTCTACAAGAGAATATATGAAATTTGCGAAAAAAGTACAACAATTACGACAGATTTCGGAGATTAAAGAATCAAAAATAAAAATTCTTCTCAATCATAAAGACTTATTCAATCCTGACTATCCGGATAGATCCAACCTTCCATATCCTTTCAATTACTCTCAATGTACTGCTTTGACAACCGCAATGGATATTCTCCCTGATGGTAGAGTGGTTGCTTGTTCGTTTTTGATGGACAAACCTGAATTTATTGGACCAAATATTTTTGATGTTTCAGTATACGAAGCTTGGCGACACCTAGTTATGGAACGTTTTAGACGAGCGCAAAAACAGAGTTGTGCTAATTGTAGATTCTATATGCGGCAGTGTAGAGGACCTTGCCGTTCAAGTGTATTATTAAGTGGTGGAAAAATTAAAGGAAATAAATTAATAGGTAGAGATACTTATTGCTTTAAGGATTTGTTGTCGTAGTAATATTAAAGAATTGAGACGGGGGATGATTTTAGATTAGAAAAGTATGTGGCGTTTTTCACACAGCAAAAAAACGAAATTCGACGTCAGAAAAGTGAGGACGGGCAAAATTCCTCCCTTTAAACCCCTCTATTTTTGCCCGCGAGCCGACAAATTTTCCTGCCCGCCGCCCGCAGGGCGGCAATCAAAAGTCGGCGTTGGGATTTTGTTCAGAATAGGTTCACGGAATTGTATAACCACACAGAGAAAAAGCTCGGAGTAAAGACTCCGAGCTTTTTTAGGGCATTCTTTTTTGTATTAAGTTTTGTGTTAATCTTATCTTAATACATAGTTTAAAGTAGGAGACCGCATTCTTCTTTAAACAACAAGCAGATCCCTAACAATACCTAATAGAATCTTTTGGGTTTTCCAAAATGTTTATGGGCTTATACAACAGAAATATTTGACAAAACTTATACTTTAATATATGATAAGTTAAAAGAATTAAATAGATGATCTTTTAAAACTAGAAAAGGAGGTAAAAAATGTCAGGTTTATTTATAACTCTTGAGGGTGGACATGGTTGTGGCAAAAGCACTATAATGAAGATGTTAAAGGAGAGACTAGAAGGAATGGGGCTTCAGGTTGTTATTTCAGTGGATCAGGGGGGAACAGTTATTGGACGAGAGTTGCGGAGAATTAATTTAGAGAAAGGTGAAGGCATCGCTATCCTTACAGAAGCCTTGCTTGTCGCAGCAGCTCGTCATCAAAATGTTGTAGAAATAATTAAACCAGCTCTTCTTGAGGGAAAAGTCGTAATTGCTGAACGGTATAATGATGCATTTTTTGCTTTTCAGGGTTCAGCTAGAGGCTTACCACTAGATTTATTAGAGAAAATAAGCGCTGCGGTAGCTGATGGGATAGAGCCACATCTTACTATTCTTTTGGATGTTGATGTTGTTGTTGCTTTAGCTCGTATAGCTTTTCAAGAAAAGCACCGAATTGAAAGAGAATCAATGGCTTTTCATAAAAAGGTTAGAAGAGGATATTTAGAACAAGCCAAAAAATATCCAGAAAGAATTAAAGTATTTGATGCAAATTTCTCACCAGAAAAGGTATTTGCCAACGTTTGGTCAGACGTATCAAAGATTTTAAAAGGAGAATCACTATGTTAGGTTCTAATGTACCAACTATAGGGGGTTTAACCACAGGATTTCGTTATGGAGATAAATGGGGGTGTCAATGTATTCAGATATACATTACTCTTTCTCGGAGATGGGATGTGTTAGATTTATCTGAAGATACGGTATTGCAATTTAAATCTGCCTGGCAGGAAAGTTCGGTTAGAGAGGTTATTGCCCATCTTCCATATCTTGCCAACTTAGCATCTCCGGATAAAGAACTTTATCTAAAAGCGAGAAACCGGTTAATTATTGAGTTAAACCGAGCTAAAGAGTTGGGTATTTCATTTCTAGTACTACATCCAGGCAATCATCGTGGCTCAGGAGAGAGATCTGGAATTCAAAGAACTGTTAAGAGTTTAAATGATGCAATAGCCAAGACAAATAATGTTTCTACAAAGATACTTTTAGAGACAATGAGCGGTCAAGGAACTGAGTTGGGATATTCTTTTGAGCAAATAGCAAAAATATTAGATCAAGTTAAGGACTCCCATCGTTTTGGTATCTGTTTCGACACCTGTCATGTTTTTGCCGCTGGTTATGGTGTAGACACCTATAAAGGATATGAAAGAACGATTGAACGCTTTGATAAGATTATAGGAATAAAAAAAATCCAAGCCTTCCATCTCAATGACTCTAAGGGAGGATTAGGTTCTCGTATTGATCGACATGTTTCAATAGGAGAAGGATATTTAGGATTAAAGTGTTTTCACGCTATTGTGAAAGACCCAAGATTTATCGATGTCCCCAAGATCCTTGAAATTCCAAAACGAGAAGAAAGAAGTCAACAGAATTTGAATCTGTTAAAAAGACTCCAAGGCCTTACACGAAAGGAGGTAATGCAAGATGCGCGTTAAATTAGAAGAATTTGCTGTTGATCCAAGGTTTCAAGATTACTTTGAGGGAAGGATTAAACAAGTATTTCTGTATGTAACTGATAATTGTAATTTGACCTGTACTCAATGCCTCTATAAGCCCTGGCTAAGGAAAAAAGGAGAAATACCAGAAGAGGTAGCTTCAGTTATGCTGGCTAAATTTCGAGATATGGGAGCGATAAAGTTATCGCTTATCGGAGGAGAACCCACGCTGTATGGTTATAGAAATAACTATAAGCAACTACTAGGCGTAGTTAAAAGAGCTAAAAGCCTAGGGTATGAGTATATTCGTCTAGACACTAATGGTCTCTTCAGTGCGGATTTACTCAGAAGAGAAGAGTTTAAATTATTAGATGAGATAACTTTCAGCATTGACAGCCATATTTGCGAAGTAAATGATGCTCTTAGGGGAGTAAATTCTTTCGGTAGATCTTTAGCAAATCTTATCAGGGCTATAGATTTAGGGTATAGGGTAGATGTTACCTGCTGTGTTCATAAAGAAAATGTAGGAAGAGATCAAAACGGCAATCTTCTGATAGAATCAATGATTAGATTTGCTGAAACTATTGGGGTCAATCGGATTAACTTCCATCCTCTTTTCAGGATGGGGATTCCTCGAGATGAATGGGCAGGAGAAATAGACATCCCGCCTGAACTATGGGTAGAGTTATATGCTGAGATACGCGAAAAGATTGATAGAGGAAGATATAATATCAAGGTTAGAATTCCTCAAAGATTTATAAGTGAAGATGAATTTGAGAAAAATCCAGATTATTATGGTTTCTGTCCAGTAAAGGATGGCGAAAGGGTATTAGTTCATCCTAATGGATTAATACAGATTTGTGCCTTGAGGATTGGTACTCCATATGCAATTGCAAAGTTTGATAAACATAGAATTCTTTGGGAAGAAGATATGAACGAACTTAATGTTTTCAATCTCCATAAACCAACGTCCTGTACTAATCAGCATAGGGATTTCGGAAGTTTTGTTCCCCCGTGTATTTCTTTCAAACCCAAACAAGATGAGATTATCTGGCGAAAAGAGCTACAATGGGAAAAACGGAGGAAGTAGGTTAAAGAGGGGTTTTTATTAAAGACCCCTTTTTTGTTATAATTATTTATAAGAGATATGAAAAATATAGAAATTGAAATTCAAGTTAATATTGAGGATAGTAAGCGATTAATGGATTTTTTGAAAAAGAACGCTGAATTTATTTCAAAAGAACATCAAATAGATGAATATTTTTTACCAGCTCATCGTAATTTTATTGGGGTTCGTCCAGTAAATGAATGGTTGAGGTTAAGAGATTCGGAAGGCAAATACTCTATAAATTATAAAAATTGGCATCGGGATAAAAACGGGAAATCTTATCATTGCGATGAGTATGAAACGAAGATAGAAGATTTGGCTCAACTAAAAAAGATATTAAAAGTTCTTAATTTTAAGTTTCTTGTTAAGGTAGATAAGTTAAGAAAAATTTGGAGATATAAAGATTATGAAATTGCCATAGATTCAGTAAGGGGGCTTGGGGATTTTGTAGAGATTGAATACATTGGTAAAGATGTAAATGTTAATCCTGAAGTGATTACTCAAAAAATGGTAGATTTTCTTAAAGAACTAAACTGTGGAGAAATAAAGAGAAATTATGTTGGCTATCCTTTTCAATTATTATTCCCAAAAGAAACAGAATATGAAGAACAGTAAACATTAATCCCTCCTTTCTTCATAAAAAATAAAAAGAATGAACAAGAAAAAGCTCGGGTTTTTACTCCGAGCTTTTTTAGGGCATTCTTTCGAAGTAACCTTTAAAGCTTATTATGGCCAGAACAAGGGCTACTCCCAAGAAAAAGACAACAACAGAAGCTGTCCAAGCATTGATTACAGAAAAACCAGAATATTTTTCAATGGTTAACAATCCTATCCAAAATAGAATTATCCCAAACTCACAGCCGGTTTTATATTCTCCGGACCTGTTAGAACAGAGCTCTATTTTTTTATTTCCCCAATGAAGCAAGAGCAGGCCGACAAACCAGGAAATGATAATCAGAATTTCAACCAAGAAAATAAGGCCGATAAAGGCAATGCCAATAGCGCTTATACTTGGCAGGATTTTCTGGGATAGCTTCAGTCGGTTGTGCCAAACTATAATCCCCAAATTCGGAAGAATAAAAACCCTGTCTCTAAATTTGTCAATAAAAGAACCAAAGCCGCTTTTAGTATTGAGGTATTTTGCTATGCGGCCATCAAGCCAATCGCTGAAAACAGCGTAGCAGTCGCAAATTAATATAAAAGCGAGTTGGTCCGGGTTTATTAAGGCCGTTACAAAACCTACGGCGGCGGATATTATCCCAGTGAAGGTGATAATATTGGCTAAATTTTTTCTAAGTTTTCCCGTCATCTTTTTCATCTCCTTATATTTTGATTTAAAAGAGCCGTTTTTGTTTTTTTGTTTTTTTATTCTATGAGGTATAATAGACTAATGAGCATTTTTTTGCAAGCAATTGTTTGGCAGTTTTGCGATGTGCCCCGCGCAATTTTGAAAGGGTGGGGGAATTTTCTTAATTTTAATTTAAACTATTTCTCCCTGCCCCTGCTTTTAAAGACTTTTTTTTCGCCTTGGCGCAGGTATCGCTACTTTTACGGCAGAACATTTGAGGTTTGGCACAATATAGAAGTTTTTGTTTTTAATATGATGTCTCGTATTATCGGGGCACTCTTGAGGATTTGTTTAATAATTTTAGGTCTGGCCGTAGAGCTTTTAATATTTTTTATCGGCCTTATTGTGTTTTTGGCATGGTTAGTTTTGCCGCTCTTTTTAATTTTTGCTCTGATTTTTGGATTGGAGCTTGTTTTTGGAATTTAGTTTTTTAGAATATGTTTAATTTAAGAAAAGCGAAAATATATAAAGTGGTGAGATGGGCTGGGGTTTTTAGAATAGCGGGTTTTTTAAAAAAAGTATTTTTTGTTTTATTTATTATTACGACCCTGCTTTTTCTTTATGGATTTTTGCCGGAGAAATTTTCCAGAGAGACAAATAGGGTTCTTTTGGGATTTTGCTTGATTTTTCTTGTTTTTTCTTTAAGCTCTCATCTTAAGCAAAGTTTTTTTAACCAAAAATTAAAAAAACCTAAAATTGACGAAGACGAGCAGAATTTAGCCGAGTTTTTGAGTTTTGAAGCGGCCAGGGCAGTTTTAAAATCAA
>CAYRIM010000038.1:0-3263 GCA_964424445.1 uncultured Candidatus Saccharibacteria bacterium
TGACATATATATCCATCATAACAATAAGAGATACACATATAGAGTTTATGATTTAGATGTTGTTTTGCCTTCAGATACTTCTGTTTTAGAACAGGGAGATGATTCTATATTAACTCTGATGACCTGCACTCCTGTAGGAACTAACTATAGAAGGCTGATAGTAAAAGCAAAACAGATCAATCCTGATCCGAGAAACAACAAGATAATGAAAACACAGCCCTCTTTGCCAAAAACATAAAAAGTTTATTCTAAACCACAAATAACATCATTGTGGTTTATAGTTCTAGTATATTGAAAGATTTGAGATGTTCTTTTTGTTCTACAATGATTATCTTGTTTTTGTCTATTGTTTTTATAAATTCTATTCTTACGCCACTTTCTACTTCTGTGTCATTTTTCCCATTGTGTTTTATTATCCCTATTCCATCGTAATATGTGTATATTAAATAATTATCATTGTAGTATTTCTTCAAATCATTTATTTGTTTACTAAATCTTGTTATTAGCGTTTTTTCTCCTTTGTCATAAAACCAAAGCTCAAATCCCTTGGTATAATAAAAATTATTATTTTCTTTGTCAAAAAAAGCTTGATCTACATTTTCATCTAGGGGATCGCAGCCACCTTTATTTTTTACTAGATATATTTTACCTCCATTTTTTATGTAGAACTCTCTGTTGTTCGATAGGGAGTTGATTTGAAAATCTTCCATTCTTTCAAAGTCTTCCTTGATAACTGTTTTTTTATAAATATTTGTATCGAATTGAATGATCTCCCCCCTTTTTATTTTATAGTAATAAACGTAAGAACCTTCTTTTTTTAGACTATCAATATCTTCATCTATTTTTTTTATATTTAGTGTGGCGGTGTTTATGCTATAGAAATTTCCATCAGCGATGCCAAACAACTCGTGCGGATTTTTTTCTGAGAAGAATGTTTCTTCAAAGAAAGGCACATAAGAAAATTTTTCGTGAAGAAAATACGAATTTTCAAGATTGTTTAGATCTAGCAGATAATTAAAAATACTTTCTGGGTCAGAGATTTTTATTATGACTTTGCTGTTATTTGGACTCCATATGTATGAAGAAACTGTTTTGTTGCTGAATAATATATTATCCAAAACTATTTCATCTTTTTTTTCTTTTTCATCTGATCTATCTTCAATATTGTGAATTCTTACATCATTGAAGTTGTCGGTGTATATTATCTTTTTATTATCTGGGGAGATAGCAAAATTGAATATCTCTTCTTCTAAAACAGTTTCTTTATTGATCTCTTCTGGGAAAAGTATTAGATCTTTAATCTTTGTTATTAGTTCTGGTTCTATAACTATATGATCCTTGTAGGGTATTTTACCTTCCTTTTTTATTTCCAGATCGTATTCTCCCGGGAGCATAACCAGAGAATAGGGAGAAGAAATGATATGAGGCAAAATATTTTTTTTCACTTCCTCTTCTGTTCCGTCAATATATATTTCTATATTATCTTCCTTGCAGTCTATAATCAAAAGCCCGGTTTTTTGAATCTCCATAGCCTTTGTATTCAGTCTATATCCAGAAGCATAGAAAATAATACCTACACAAACACTTGCGAGGAGAAGTATAATTAGAAAGTATAAGAAATAATATGTAATTTTTTTTACTACGGGCATGAAGATATTTTAGCATAATTAGCTTAATTTTTGAAGTTATATATTATAAATGGTAAAATTATATTATATTTTATATTAAATATTAATCTTATAATTAGAATATGAGTAAATTTATAATAGAGGGCGGTAAAAAATTAAAGGGGGAAGTTGAAATATCGGGCTCAAAAAATGCAGCCCTACCTCTTTTGACAGCTTCAATTCTGACTGATGGAGAAGTTGTTTTACATAATATTCCCGATCTTTCTGATATTCGGGTTTTAATAGAGCTTTTAGAAAAATTAGGAAAGAATATAACCTTTGAAAAGGGAACTGTTTCTATAAAAGGAGGTGACAAGATCTCTACTGAGGCTCCTTATGATTTGGTAAATAAAATGAGAGCTTCTATTATAGTATTGGGTCCACTTCTTGCAAAATACAATAAAGCAAGAGTCTCTCTTCCAGGAGGGTGTGCATTTGGGCCTCGTCCTATAGATTTACATCTAAAGGGCCTAGAAAAGCTGGGAGCAAAAATTACTTTTGATCATGGTTATGTTGATGCTGACACAAAAGGCTTGAAGGGTAATTCAATGGTTCTTCTGGGGAAATTTGGTTCTTCGGTTCTGGGCACTGACAATATAATGATGGCAGCTACTTTGGCGGAAGGTGAGACTGTCATCCAGGGTGCTGCTTGCGAACCAGAATGCACAGATTTAGCTCAAATGCTTGTAAAAATGGGCGCAGATATCAAGGGAATAGGAACTTCTACTTTGAAGATCAGGGGAGTGGGAAGGTTGAACGGAACAGAATACAAGGTGATACCCGATAGGATAGAAACAGGTACCTTTATATCAACTGCCTTGGCTACTGGTGGAGAAGTAAATATTACAAACTGTAATCCTTGGCATGTACAAAAGCCCTTGGAGATACTAAAAGAATCAGGAGCTGAGATACATACAGAAGATAATAAGATATACTTGGAAAGTAGTGAGAACTTAAGATCTTTTTCAATAAAAACAAGGCCTTATCCCGGTTTTCCCACTGATCTTCAGGCTATATTTGCTGTTTTGGCATGCAGAGCAAAAGGATCAAGCTCTTTGACGGAAGGGATTTATCCTGATAGATTTGGCTATGTCCCGGAATTAATCAGAATGGGGGCAAAAATAGAAAGAGAGGAATCAACGATAGTTGTGTGTGGAGGAGATAGATTAAATGGGACAGACGTTAAGGCTTTGGATTTGAGAGCGGGAGCATCACTTGTTATAGCTGGGCTTATAGCTGAAGGTAATACGTATGTACACAATATAGAACATATAGATAGGGGGTATGAAGGGTTTGAGAAAAAACTAAGAGGATTGGGAGCGGAGATTAGAAGGGAATAAAATTTTTAATTTTATAGTTTTTGCAATTTTTAAATAAACATTAATTTTGTAATTCCTGCTTGCCGGTAGGCAGGTTTGAAAACTAGAACTTAGAAATTATTTGAAAAATTAAAAATCACAAAATTCAAAAAATTTATGATAATAGCCTTTGATGCGTCTAGAATTAATACAAAACAAAAAACAGGAGTAGAGAATTATTCTACTCAGCTTCTGCATTGGCTGAAAAAGTTTGATTCTGAAAATCAGTATATTTTAT
>CAYRIM010000038.1:3273-6338 GCA_964424445.1 uncultured Candidatus Saccharibacteria bacterium
AGAGCTAATGATCCAGAATTTCTTAATTTACCTAGTAATTTCAAGGTTAAAAAGATTTTCTTTCCTAGACTTTGGACCCAAATTCGATTGGCATTACAGATTTTTCGCGATAAACCCGATATACTTTTTGTTCCTTCTCACGTAGTGCCGTATTTCTGCAAAACAAAGTATATTGTGACGATTCACGACATTGCTTTCAAAAAATTTCCAGAAAGCTATCCATTGCTTTTCCAGTGGTATTTAGATTTTACTACAAAACAATCTGTAAAAAATTCTCATAAAATAATTACTATATCTGAAAGTACAAAAAAAGATTTGGTTAATATTTACGGAGCAGATGAGAGTAAGATTGAGGTGGTTTATATGGGATTTGATCAAGAAAGCAAGAAAGCAAGAAAGCAAGAAAGCATAAAAGAAAAATTTGGTATAAAAAAAGATTATTTGTTTTACTTAGGGAGAGTTGAGAGTAAGAAGAATATTGTGAATTTAGTTAAAGCTTTTTATGAACTTTTAGCTAAAGGAGAGGACTTACAATTGGTTTTGGCAGGGAAGAGGGGATATGGGTTTGAGGAGATTGAAAAAACCATCAAAGATTTTAGTTTGGGCGACAGAGTTGTTCTTACTGGCTATGTTAATGATGAAGAGAAAGAATATTTATTAAAAAATTCTTCCGTTTTTACTTTTATTTCTCTATATGAGGGTTTTGGTATCCCTGTTTTAGAAGCTTTTGCTTCTGGTATTCCTTGTGTTTTGAGTTGTATACCTGTTTTTGAGGAGTTGTTCAGAGAAGCTGCTTTTTTGGTTGACCATAATGACCCGGAAAAAATAGCTGAAGGGATTTTAGAAATTTTAAAGAATGAGAAAAAGAAAAAAGACCTAGTTAGAAAGGGTAGAGAGCTGATCAAAGAGTTTTCTTGGGAAAAATGCGCAAGAGAGACACTGAAAGTTTTAGAGAAATAAAATAAGCTGGCATATTATCCAGCTTTTTTTAAATTTTTGACTTTTTTTATTCTTCCCAACCTAAGGCTTTAAAAACATTATTACTTGCTCTTGTTAAGCCTTTTTCGGAATAGGCTTTAGCATAAAAAACAAAATTACCAGGGATGTCTTCTCCCTCTATTTGCCAAGTATATGTGTAGCTTTCATCATCTTTTTGCATCAACCCTTCCTGGGCGTTGTTTACATAAAATTCAATCTTTTCGATCTCATCATCAGGGGGAACGCTAAGGGTAGCTTGGAAAATAATTTGATTGTCAGTTGTTTCTCTTTCAGCTAAATTAATAATTATTTGATTAGAGGCATCTTGCTTTATATTTATACTAATGGTATCAGTTGCAGTTAAACCCACCTTATCAGTCAATTGAGCTTTAAGGGTTATTTTTCCAGAAAAATTGGACGGAAGAGAAAAAGACTTCAGATTATAAGGGGCTTCTTCTACTTCAGCTATTTTCTCTTCTCCTAGAAAATATTCTACTTTTTCTACACCTTTCGGTGCTTTATAGGTAACAGAAACAGAAAGTTCATCGTTTATATTTTTGTTATTACTTGGTGATTTGATATTTATTTCCGGTTTATTTTCCTTTATAAAATCTTTACAATCTTCCTTTTTTGTAGGCAATGAATTGTGTCCATTCTCCTCAGCCCATTTTATAACGGCATTCTCCCAATTAGGTAGGTCGGGCTTTATAGAATGGTATTCGTTGAATACTTTATACTGTGTCATGTTTGCCGGGCAATCATTTCCAGCAATAACATATTCTATTTCCCCTTCTGTTTTATCATCTTCCTCTATTAAATTTTCTTCTTCTGGCTCTTCTTCTGATTCTTCTTTTATAACCCTTAAAATTTTATGGACATTATCTTGAATTTGAGGTTTGTGATCAGATAGAAAAATCTCTTCTTTGGTAGGTAATACTTCGGATAATTCTTCTGGAATGTTTTCTAAGGGTAACATGCCTGTGAGAGAATCAACGGTTACTTTTGATACCCCATTATGTAGTTTAAAATTCTCTACAGGAGTGCCACTTAGGACTTTGCTCATATAATAATTCCAAATGGGGGCAGCAACAGTATACCCTCCGCCTTGTTTCATTTGGGTATTATCGTTGTTTCCAGCCCAAACTCCTGTGACCAAAGATGGGGTGTAGCCAATAGTCCATCCGTCTCGATATTCATCGGTGGTACCTGTTTTTGCTGCTACTGGTCTACCATAAAGAGTCAAAAGGCTTCCTGCGCCAAAGGTAATGTTTCTAGCAGAATCGTCGGATAAAACATTTGAGATCATAGAAGCAATGCTTTCTTCTAAAACTCTCTGCCCCTTATTTTCTTCTTCTTTATATTCATATAAAATTTCATTGTTGCCATCTTCTATTTTTAGAATCGGTGTTGGATCATGTCTCATTCCATAGGTAGCAAAAACGCTATAAGCTTGGACCATCTCTATTAATTTTACTTCTCCTCCTCCTAAGACTAGAGATAGACCGTATCTGTCGGGATTATTTAAAGATTTTATTCCCATTTTTTGAGCAAGATTACAAGCGTCGTTTACTCCTGCAAGATAAAGAGCTTTTACGGCAGGAATATTTAGGGAATTGCCAATAGCAGATCTTATAGATACTGGTCCCCTAAAGTTGTGATCGTAATTTTGAGGAATATATCCCTGTCCAAAATCAGTTTCTACATCCATAAGCATGGTGGCGGGAGAATATCCTTTTTCAAAAGTAGAAGCATAAATAATTGGCTTTATTGATGATCCTGGCTGTCGAAGTCGTAGAGCTACATTTACATTCCCGTCATTTTCTGTATCAAAATAATCAACACTTCCCACCATTGCCAAGATTTCGCCTGTATTTGGATCCATAGAAATAAGTGCTGCATTCTTTGCTCCTCTGGAAATTAGATTTTCGTGTTTTGCCTCCATTGCTTCTTCTGCTATCTCTTGCTTTTCTAGATCCAAACTGGTAGTTACTACTAACCCTCCTTTTTGTAGAGTATCCTCACCATATTCTTCAGCTAAAAGCTCTTTTATATACATTACAAAATGAGGAGCCTTTATTCCTTCGTCT
>CAYRIM010000039.1:0-6322 GCA_964424445.1 uncultured Candidatus Saccharibacteria bacterium
ATGCCCAGTTCAGTGTAGATTTCCTGGATGGTGGTGGGGGTGATGATGGGAGAAGAAAAAGGATTTTCTCCTTTGAGAAACAACCCCAGCTGTCTCAGAGAAATCTTCCCATGCTGCAGTTTTTGCAACAGGTCAATAATCATGCCAAGCGCCTTGCCCGGCACATCACCGATCATATCTTGTTTCATGATCAGCACCTACCTTTCCTCCGGCTTTCAGCCGGAAAGTGTTAAAGATTAAAGCTTCAAGTGTTAGGCTGCCTTCGGCAGAGAAACTACGGAACGAGAGCGAAGGTCGTCGTAGGAGCTGTCTGGATGGCACCTGTTGACGCTCATCTCGTCGCCGTCCCAGTCGACGTACGGCACATCACCATCGGCAAAACGAGAACCCGAACAAAGGGTGTAATTCTCAATGTCGAGACGTTTTCCTGTTTTCCAGTGATAAAATAGCTCCAGAAGGAGGCGCTCTTCGAGAGTGATGCCGCTGATGCCTTCTTTCTTGATAGTATTGGCTGATTTGTTTTTGTTTTCCTCATCAGCCTCTACTCTGTCTCTGACCCAGATGGCATAAGTCTGGTGTGGTGTGCGATCTGAGGTGACATCAGAGAGATCGTCTTTGTAGTGCCAGGACTTGAATCGTTCTTGGCACTTTTCAAAAAGTGTGTTAGCATCCATGCCCTCCTGCATGATGATGAGCCAGTTGAAACCTTCTTTTTTCTCGGGAAGTACCAGATCTGAGAAGTCTGTTTCAAGAGAGAAGACTTCACGATAGAAACGCGACCATTCGGTCAGCATTTCAGAAACTTCATCGCTACCTGCAATTTCTCTCAAGAGAGCTTCAATACCTTTCTTCAACTTCCCTTTCTGACTGATAATTCTCTGGGCTTTTTCGCTGGTAAGACCTGAAGGAATCGCCTGAACTACAGCTGAGGTGATATCCTTCATTTGACCTGGTGATGCTGGGACAGTTCCATTTTTCTTTTTCATGGACAGTTCCCCCTTTCTGCGTATACCCGCCGGTTTACCCCGCCTATTTAGGCAGTGGTTTTTTAAAGTGCTTTAATTGTCATTATATCACAAAAACATAAAAAAGTCAATACTTTTTTCCTAAATTAAGCCATTTTTTTATTTCACAAAATATTAATATTTTGCTATAATCATAATATGAATAAGCAAAAACAACCCAAAATCAAAGATCTGGCGAATGTCCGGATAGCCCTTGTCTGTGACTGGCTTACTAATTGGGGTGGAGCTGAAAGGTGTATGATGGCTTTTCATGAGATATGGCCTGAAGCACCTATCTATACCCTACTCTATAATGAAAAGAAAATGCCAGAATTCAAGAATGCAGATATTAGAACCAGTTATCTTCAAAAGATTCCTTTGGCAAGAAAGAAATGGCAATTTTTTTTACGCCAAATGCCTTATGCTATTGAACAATTTGATTTATCTGATTATGACATAGTTCTTTCTGCTTCTCACGTAGTAGCAAAAGGAGTTATCACCCGCCCTGAAACCCTTCATGTATGTTATTTATATACACCCACTAGATATTTATGGGATTATACTCATCTGTATGTAAAAGAATCTAAATTCCCAAAATTTGTAAAAAACTATATAAAGAAACAACTGCATCACCTGAGGCTTTGGGATCGACTTGCTGCCGATAGACCAGATCAGATTGTTTCAATATCGAACCATGTAGCAAAAAGAACAAAAAAATACTACAGAAGAGAAAGTGATGTTATTTATCCTCCATGTAATACAAGTCTTTATAAACCAAGCGAAGAAACAAAAGACTACTTCCTGATAGTAGGAAGACAAGCTCCTTATAAAAGAAGCGATATAGTTGTAGAAGCCTTTAATAAACTTGGTTTGCCTCTTGTAATAATTGGGGAAGGACCAGAACTTAAAAAACTAAAGAAAATTGCGAAGAAAAATATTAGGTTTCTAGGAAGAATAAGTGACGAAGAAGTAAAAAAATATTACAGCCAGTGCCGTGCTTTTATTTTTCCTCAAGAAGAAGACTTCGGCATCACACCGCTAGAAGCTCAATCTGCTGGCAGACCAGTAATAGCCTATCGTAAAGGCGGAGCCACCGAAACAGTTATAGATGGTAAAACAGGCATTTTCTTTGATAAGCAAAACCCAGAAAGCATAATAAAGGTAATAGAAAAATTTGACGAGAAAGGATTTGATCCCAAGGTAACCAGAGAACATGCTCTTGGTTTCGATAATGAGTTATTTAAAAAGAAGATAAGAGATTATGTTTATGAAAAGTATGAAGAATATAGAAATAAGAATTGTTAAATTGCTACATTGTTAAATTGCTCGAGATTTCTTTTTAACAATTTGACAATATTTATCATCAAAAATATAAATCATTAAATAATAATTATAATTAATAAAAATCACAATGGAACTTAAGGAGATACTACAAATCATCAAAAGAAAGATTTTTATATTAGCATTAACAATAATTTTGATAATTAGTGCTACTATATATTTTACTATTAAAACCCCAGAGAGATTTGAAACTTCTTTTATTATTACTGTACAGGGAAACAGAGAGTATACCACCGAATATCAATATAGCGGTTACTACTCCATACAAGCCAGTGAGCTTTTTATTAACACTATAATTGGCTGGGTAAAGAGCCCTACTTTTGTTGCTGATATTTACAGGCACGCAGGAATAGATTTTGATAATAAGAATTTAAAAAATCTCGGTAAAAAGATATATGCCAGAAAAGTACCTCCTCAAAATATTTCCCTAATCATAAGCGATCAAAATAAAGAACGAGCAGAGAGGATTGCTAATAGTACCATAGGTCTAATTGGAGAAAAGACTAACGAAATAAATCAATTAGCAGAATCTGCCGCTAATTTCGAAATTGTGGGTTCTAGATTTATTACAATACCAATAAAGCCTAGTCTTATATTCAATATCTTAATAGCACTAATAGCGTCTTTGATTGTTGGAACAATAATCATATTTATTCTAGAATATTTATCTCCAACTATAAATAACACGCAAAAAGTAAAAAAAATATTTAAAAAAATACCTATTTCTCTCAGAAACATAAAGATAAAGGGACTCATAAATCCCGAAACAAAAGAATCGGAAAAGTTTAGATTCCTTAGGGCAAACATTTTTTCTCAAGAAGAAAAAAATAATGCGGTAATATTGGTTGCGGGAATAAATGAATTAAATACTACTCCCCTGATATCAACAAACCTCGCTTTATCTTTTGCCCGATCTGGCAAGAAAACTATCTTGATTGATGCCAATTTCTCTGATCCCAATGTGCATGAATATTTCAATAAACAAAATGAATTTGGTTTTTCCGAATTACTTTTTGACGAAAAAAACATAGATAAATATTTACAAAATACTGAGGAAGAAAATCTTCAAATAATACCAGCGGGAATAAAGCTCTCTTATGCTTCTGATACTATAGAGAGAGCGGACATAGAAAAGGTGATAAATGAAATTAAAAAACAGGGCGATATTGTAATAATCAATGTCCCCGCTCTAAATGTTTCTTCTGAAGCATTTCCTCTTTTTTCTGTAATCAAAAAATCTCTATTGCTAATAAAACTAGGTAAAACTAATATAGCAGCTGCAAGCTATGTAAATAATTTTCTAGACGAAAAAGAGATTGAAAAAAACATTGTGATTATATAGAAAATAGCTTAATTATTAGCATGACTAAAAAAAACAATAAACCAGAGAAGGTTTTGCGTATCGGTATCGACGGTCGCGTTCTCCAAGACTCAAAACCATCAGGTATATCCCAATATGCCTTCAATATAATAAGGGAAATATCTATTCTTGATCAGAAGAATAAATATATTATTTTTTATAATTCCTTCAGAAACATAAAGAAAAACGTATATGATTTTGGAAATAATTTCGAAAGCAAAGTTTATAAAATACCAAATAAATTTTTGGAATGGTTATGGAAAATAATTCCTTATCCCAAAGTTGATAAAATGTTAAATGTCGATGTCTTTTTTTCTCCCCACTTTATCAATATTCCCCTATCTCGTAATATAAAAAAAATAATAACTATCCATGATCTTTCTTTTGAGAAAAATAGAAATTATTTCTCATGGAGAAAAAATTTTTGGCATTGGCAAATGAATCCAAAGAGAATATGCAACTTTTTTGATAAAATAATAGCAGTGTCAAATCACACCAAACAAGATTTAATTAACCTTTATAAAATAAAAAATGATAAAATAGAAGTAATACATAACGGTGCAAGGAAAATAATAGATTACGACAACAAGAAAGAGAGTGAGTTCTTAGATAAATTAAAAATTAAACAAAAAAAATATATATTATTTCTAGCAACACTTGAGCCAAGAAAAAATATTGCCAGTATTATTGATGCTTACAACCTGATAAAAGGAAAAACCGACCATAAACTGATTATTAGTGGTAAGAAGGGCTGGTTATATAAAGTAATATTCAGAAAAGCAAAAGAATACAATCTGGAAGAAAAAGTAATTTTTACTGATTTTTTATCCGAAGAAGAAAAACACTTTTTATTCAAAAACGCTTCTTGTTTTGTCTTTCCTTCCTTCTATGAAGGATTTGGACTACCAGTAATAGAAGCTTTGAATTACCAAATCCCTATAATAACCTCTTGTGTTTCGTCAATACCAGAAATAATAAAAGATGCTGCCCTGCTTATCAACCCTCATAATGTTAGCGACATAGCCCGGGCCATCCTAGAGATTATAAATAATAAAAAATTGGAAAGCATCCTAAAACAAAAAGAAAAAAACATGGAAGAATATTCGTGGAAGAATTCTGCTGAAAAGACCCTGAGATATATATTGCCCTAGTCTATGTAAACTCCCCGAATATAAGATCGTTAAATAATTAATCAAAAATTTTTGAACACAATGTTTTACAATAAACAAAAACAAAAAAATTTTTCAAAAGAACAAAGTGATGCCAAGAAAAGTATCGATGGTATTTTCTTTTCTAGTGAAAAGAATAATGAGCAATCCAGTAAGCCAAAAAGAATTACTCTTCAAAAAATAAAAAGTCCTGAAGTATCAGGAAACAAAGATAAGAGCAGGTTGTCCAAAAAATCCTTGATTCTTATTTCTATATTTATTATTTTTGCCCTATCTGTTATTCCCATAAAGATAATTGACACCACATATACCATAAAGGCAAAAGCCAATAATACTATTGATAATCTCAATGATTTTTATAATTCCATAAAGAATAACGATCTCACTGAGGCAAAAAAAGAACTAACTCTAATTAAGAAAAATACCGACTACATAAAAGAAGAGTTGAATAACCTGGGACAAAAAAATGTTTTTATATCTCATTTTATCCCAATTAAAGACTCTACTATAAATAATGAAAACATTCTTGATTTTATATCTTCTTTTTCAGAAATAGGTTTAGCCCTAATAGATAATATATTTTCTTTCACAAACACTAATGTAGAAGATATAAATTCTAATGAAAATAATGAGTTATTCTTCAAAAACATAAAGGATTTGAACGTAAACCTCAAAGCAAAAGTAGAGGATTTCGAAAACCTCAAGGAATCTCTTGATCTTATTGACCTAGAAAAACTCAATGCTTACGAAAAAAAATATTTAGAAGAAATTTCAGAAAGGATAAAAGACATAGATGAATATTATTATCTAATGATCGATATAACAGAAAAACTACCCTCATTACTTGGAAAAAATTTCGATAAAAAATATCTTTTACTTTTTCAGAATAATACCGAAATACGACCAACTGGTGGTTTTGTTGGCACTTATGGCATACTCACTGTTCGCGATGCGAAGATAAAAGACATTTTTATAGACAGTATTTACAATCCAGACGGTCAAATATCCAAAAACATTATACCGCCCCTACCCTTGCAAAAGGTAACATCTTATCTTGCTATGAGAGATGCCAATTGGGATCCAAACTTCCCGGATAGTGCAAAAAATATTTCCAATCTTTATGAAATAGAAGGAGGATTTACTCCAGATGGCGTTATTGCTTTTGACACAAAGCCTTTTATTGATTTGCTTGATCTGGTCGGTCCTATAAAACTAGAGGGATATGATGTTGAAATGAATAAAGACAATTTCATATCGGAAACCCAATATAAAACCAGCATTGATTATAATCCTGCCGACCAAAACCCAAAAAAGTTTCTGAGTGATTTTGCCCCCCTTCTTTTGGAAAAAACACTTTCCCTTAAAGAAGAGAGTCAAAAAAAATTATTTGAGATCTTAATAAAAAACATAGAAGAAAAACATATCCAATTTTTTTCTTCAGATAATGT
>CAYRIM010000040.1:0-6291 GCA_964424445.1 uncultured Candidatus Saccharibacteria bacterium
AAGCTAGAAAATATCGATTGTCTTTAATAGTGGCGCATCAGTATATTACTCAAATGAGTCAGGAGGTGAGAGATGCAGTTCTTGGTAACGCGGGAACAATAGTATCTTTTAGAGTAGGGCCAGATGATGCACCGACTCTCAGAGCAGCTTTTGAGCCAGTATTTAATGAAAATGATCTTGTAAATTTGAGTAATTTTAATATTTATATAAAATTAATGATTGACAGTAGCGTAAACCCTGCTTTTTCTGCTATTACCCTACCTCCTCTAAAACTTCAGGAAGGAGAGGGCAATAGAGAGGAAGTTATAGCTGCTTCAAATAAAAAATATACGATACCAAGACCAGAAGTCGAGAAAGCAATAATAGAATGGAGCCAGAAGGTATCTGTGATGGAAGATGAAGAAAAGAAAAAGAAAGAAGAAAAAAAGAGAGAAGAAAAAGAAGAGAGACAAAAAAAACTAGGGGAAGGATTGAGGGAGATTAAAGATATAAAAGGGGGAATCTGGTATGTTAGAAAGAAAAAAGATATCAAAGAAACCCCCGTAGGGGCGGAACATGTTCCGCCCATCACTCAGGATAAAAAAGATGTTCAAGAAAAAGAAGAATCACAAAAATCTCCTAAACCATCTAAGCCTGAAACAGATATTAAACCAGGAGAAACGATAGAGCTGTAGGGTTGTTAGAATGTTTGGTTATTATTAGAGTATTGGGATATTTAGAAACAGAACCAACCTGAAAAATGGTTGGTTTTTTTATTGGAATAGGGAAGAGAGTTTAATTCTCTATACATAAAAATATCTTGACAAATATAGCATAATATGTTGTAGTAGGGGATTATAAGAAAATTAAAAAAAGTGATATTTGGAGTTAATAGGGTAGAGCATTGAATTAAAAATTAAAAATTGTAAAAATTATAAAATTATATACGAAGTATGAGAAATAGGGAGTAATATTTATATTGTCGCACAATGTATGTTATGCGACAAATAAACCAGGTAAACCAATAAGGTCTATTTTTAAATATTATTATTATTTATATTAATAATTTATATGTTTTACTTCCCCATTTTTAAATATAATTATTAATTATTTTTAGTTATTTCGTTTATTTTAACCATAAATACGTTCCCATATTACCTTATTTCTATATTTCCAATAATCCCCTTATTTAAGCTAGTATTTAACTATTTCTGTGAGGCTCTCAGAGACCCTAGAATACGCTTTTTTGTACTACATAGGTAAAGTATCATCTGTATCATTATTTGGACAAGAAAATATCAAAAAAACCCGCTTTAGGCGGGTTTTCGTTCTTTCTAATTCTTGTTCGCTATACTCCAACTTCTTCACCAATAGCAGCACTCTCTATAGCGGCCCAGCTTGACTCTTCTTCGGCTGGAATAGCAATTGTGACATTATCACCAGGCTTTAGCTTGAAATACGTTACACTAGCTAAGAGAACCTTATAAGTCTTACCGCCAGCCATTACTTTGTATTGATCATCTTCAAATAAAAGTGAGCCAACTAGTCTCTTTCGCTCAATAGGTTTTATTTGTTTATATACGAAGGAACCATCTTCTTCTATAGTAAGTTTCAGGATATCTCCAGCAACAAACTTTGATTTACTAGCATAATTAGCTGGAACGGGATATTTCTTCTTGTCCGGTCCAATCATCATCTCACCATCAAAAACTCCTTCGATAATTTTTCCTTCTGAAATAACATTAAGATCAGCAGCTCTTGATGCTAAATCTGATTTTTTTAATTTCTTTCCTTTACTTTCACTCTCGGATAAAAGTTGTTTTGCAGATCTTATTTGCGCTTCTGCTGATTCTAATAAATGTCGCACAATATCAAGATTGCTATTCCCCTTTTCTTCCTCTTTTTTGTCTTGTTTTGGCATTTTTTTATTTATTTACTCGTAATAATAACCTGGATTTTTCCCCGAAATCACTCTCGCACTCCCCTACTCTACTAATTTATCAGTTATTATTGCGATTTTTTTATTTATATTTTTGTATTTTAGTATAAAATGCAGTTTTTTGCAATATTATTATAAATACAATACTAAGCAACTGTATCAGGAGCACTTTCTTCTTCTCCTGGAGGCTGTGATTCAATAGACGGGAGCGGTATATCTACTTGTGTCTCCTCAATATTTTCTTCTATTTCCTCTGGTATAGAAGGTGCTTCTGATTCTAACTCTCCTGCCTCAAGCTCAATACTAGACTCTGTAGGAGCCTGCAGACCCAAAACCCCTCCTACAAAAGTCACTATAGCCCAAGCAGACAAAGCTATCACAGCTCCCACCACAGTTGCTATGAGAGCATTCTTCGCCTGCGTTATTTTATCTGGAACACCTCCTGCAATTATAAACAAGAATCCGCTAACTATTGCCATGATAACAGTAAGAACCATTACAATCCAAAACAAGAATACGCTTATCTTTCCCAAGATGCAATAAATAAGAGAACCAACATCGCCACCGTAAGTACTTATGCATTTTATACCTAAAACACTTTCTGCAGCTACTATTTCTCCCCCTTCACCACTTTGAATATTATCATCTACTGTTCCTCCAACAATCTGATCGCCACCTCCAGGGGCTTGTAGTTGTGGAATCGAAGATGTATCCACTCTAAAGGTTGTCGGAATTGTAGAAAAGCTCTTTCTTTCCCCTGTTGTACTATCGTAGTAAACCCAAGTATAAAGATCTACTTCGTCATACTCACTAGATAGCTGTAATTTTCTCATTCTTTCCTGAAAGGCAACTTCATCCAAGGAAGAAAAGAGAACCCTATAGGAACTGCCCTCCCTTATCCACAACTCAAGTTTTCTAATAGAATCATTAGTAAACCCCCCAGCCTCTGGAATACTTAATTGAACTATATAATCCAAGGTTCCTGAGATTTCCTCACCAGAAGACACTTCCTTCAAACCACTACCCGTATTCCTAAAAAGAGATAAAACACCGAACTGATTGTCCGTAGAAGCTGGAGGCTTTCCAACGCTAGTTTCTTCTTCTACTTGTTCCTCCCTGTATACATAATATTCATCGCGCTTTGTAGAAAATCTTTTTAATTCATTTGAACCGTCATTTGGCACATAAGATATCCAGGCATATATGGCTGCTTTCTCGTTTTCTCCTAAAAAATCCAGATGAACTTTTTTTGCTTCAAAAGAAGCTTTATTGTCAGTAGAAAAAACCATTCTACTATCCAGTCCTTCTGTTATCCAAAGCTCAAATTTTGTCACATTTTTATCTGGGTCAAAACCACCTCCGTACTCATCATAATTATATTTAAACCTATATAGAGTATCGGGATCATCATATAATTTTTGGTTTGGATTGTCTGGATAAATAAGGGAATCAATTGTCTGTGGTTCGTATGTTTCGTAAACAATTATATTCCCCCATTGTCCGCTATAATCATCCACATAATCATTGCCTATACAATATTTTCTGAAAAGTATCTCTCCTTGCAGTTCTGCTGAGTCGCAATTTCCGCTACCACCCTGATCATCACAATAAAGATAAGACTTTTCTGAATTTATCAAAAGTGTTTCAGAATCGTATGCGCTATCGTAAACAGAACATTTAGTGGTGCCCTCTAGTCTACCATTCAATTCCTGTACTTTGTTTTTAGCGTTGTCCCAATTTTCATAACAAGCATATATTTTTTCTCTATCATCTTCGTTCAAATAAACACAGTCTACTCTCTCTACATTAGGATTTGAAGGCAATTCCGCTTTTACTAAAAGCTTGATACCGACAAAAACAATGCTAAAAAGAAGAAGTAGTATTAGAAATGTAGAAAATTTTCTGTACATAATGATTTTTGTATTTTATTTTTGATATCCAAGAATTCTAAGCTCTATTTTTGATTTCATCTTCTATTATATCTCTATCTCTTCCATATTTTAAGGCTGATAATTTTGCAATCATTTGAGCCATTTTTTTATCTTTTTTTATTTTACTCATATCCATATAGTGATTCATTGAGAAAGGCTTCACATTGGTGTTATCAACAAGCAGAGATATATATGAATTAAAACGTTCAATATTGGCAATGTCATATTGATTGAAAACCGGTTCAAATACTTTTTGTAAAAATTCCGCATCTTCTACTCCCACTCGAAAAGAAACAGTTGTCCCCACATTTCCAAAAACAGCATCTCTTATATCGTCGGGAAGTTGCTTTATGTATTGATGACCTATCGTTAGATTCAAGGCATATTTACGAGCCTCAGAAAGTATATCTGCAACAGCTTTTGTAGTGAAATTCTGAAACTCGTCAATATAAAGATAAAAATCCTTTCTTTCTTCAGCTGGTATGTCTCCCCTACCCATTGCTGCTATATATATTTTACCTACCATGAGGAGTCCTAGCAAATAAGCATTCATCTCCCCTATCTGACCTTTGCTAAGTTTTAAAAGTAATATCTTTTGATTATCCATTATTTCTCGAACACTGAAAGCGCTTTTCTGCTGAGCGATAATGGGCCTCATTACATCATTGGCTATAAATTGTGTTAGTTTTGAAGTAATATAAGGGACCACATTTTGCAGAGCTGCCTCTCCTCCAGCTTTTTCTGCTTCTTTGAGCCAATAATTTTTTATAATAGGATTCTTACACTTAGAAAGTTTAAAAGCTCTAAAATCTTCATCGGTCAAAACCTTTGGTATTTCCATTATAGTACAACCACTTTCTGGATGTTCCATGACAAGCAAAGCTGCGTTTCGAAAGTATTGTTCAAACATAGGTCCGCCCGTAGATTTCAAATCGTAAAGTTTGTCAAAAACATTAATAAGTTCATTTACCGCAAATGTTTTCTCGTAAGGTTTCGCAGGATCGAATTCTAGAAGGTTAAGGCCTATCGGACGTTTTGTATCAGCGGGAGCAAAAAGAATAACATCTCCAGCTCTTCTCTTGGGAATTCTTTCCAATATTTCGTCGGTATCTGTACCGTGGGGATCTATATAACAAACCCCCTTTCCATTTTCAATATCCTGGATGATCATCTCTTTCATTAGAGTAGACTTACCAGAACCGGTCTTTCCAACAATATACATATGTCTTCTCCTGTCGTCTTCTCTGATATAGACTGGGGTTCGCACTCCTCGAAAAATATTGGTTCCCAAAAATAATCCGTCCTTTGGCACTTCAGGAGGAGCGGGAGCTCTTTTGGAAAGAA
The DNA here is from genome assembly GCA_964424445.1 of uncultured Candidatus Saccharibacteria bacterium. Lineage (GTDB taxonomy): Bacteria > Patescibacteriota > JACPGU01 > JACPGU01 > JACPGU01 > CAYRIM01. The sequence goes on from CAYRIM010000040.1 coordinate 5,194, forward strand.
GCCACATTATATTTGGAGTCTCAATATTCCTATTGGGAAAATGGAATAATGATGCAAGCTCTTCGGTATTTAAAATATTACAAGAAGCGTCATAAGGAAAAAATCGAAAGACAAAATCTTCTACCACTTGAGTTGGTTTTCTTTTTTTGTTAATTACAAAACCATTACCACTAGGATGAGAAAAAACACTAAAAGCACTAATTATATTTGACATATGCATCTTAGCATTAGCTACTTCCGGAGAGCTTGTAATAATACGAACAATGGTTTCAAGCCCCACAAAAGAGGTTTTTTCTTGAATCAGTTTTATTTGTGACTCACCCATTGGTGTTGCTGTTTTTGGTTTTTCTTCTCCCCTCATCTCTGGCGCTTTCACTGTTGCTCTAGCTAACTCCCCTCCTATTTTTGCTCCCTCTTTTAGAATCTTTCCTGCTTTTAGTTTGTTTCCAGAAACACCTCTACCTTCTTGTAATTGAGAGATATGATATTCACTTGTTTTTTGCCATTTATTTGAAACAGGACGAACGAGAAATTGGATACTAGCTCCCTCTCCTTTGGAAAGCTTGGAAAGTGCCGTGGTAATACTGTTCAAAGTATCAGTTTCAAATTCTTTATATGTTTTTATTGGTAAAGTAACGGTTTCTTTTAATTTTAATTCCTGCGCCGCATATTGATTCTCCTCAAGAAATATATTATATCTTTCTACTTCTTCGAGGGATGCATCTGGATAAAGTCCGTTTATTTGTTTTTCTACTAGATTCAAAAGTTCCCTTGGTATGCCTATGTAAAAAAGTATCTTCTCATCCTGAGAAACTATCTCAAAAGATATATAAAACCCTTTTTTGAACCACATATTAGGCTTTACATCTCTTATGGAATATAGTGAGGCAAAAAGCTGGCTCGCTCTAGACACTAGTTCTTTCGGATCACGTTTTGATTCCTCTTCCTCTCGGATAGATTTTTTGGGAAGCAGAATCTGTAAGAGAACCATATCTAAAGATTGAGGTATTTTGGTTCTTTTGTAGCTCATTTTTTTATAAAAATCATATAAAAAAATAAGGACAGCTACAGAAATAGTTATCCCTATTAAAAGATAAA
>CAYRIM010000041.1:0-6173 GCA_964424445.1 uncultured Candidatus Saccharibacteria bacterium
GGTTTTTTCTGTTATTTTCAAAATAATTATCCCACTCAGACACATCCTTGCCCTCAAGAAATCCTAATTTTATTTCCATCAATCTATCGTCATAAATAACTTTTTTATCGCCAAGTAGTACCTTTGCAGTTTGCTTGGTACGCTCAAGAGGAGAGGAATAAAAAATATCTATTTTATCCAAATCTAACTCTTCTTTTAGTTTTTTTATCTGTTCTACCCCCTCACTTGTTAGCTTTATGCCGTCATCCAAATCTGACGTTATTAATCCTTTTTTATTACCCTCTGAATAACCATGTCGAACAAAAATATAGTCATTATTTGTTCTTCTTTTGTAAACATTATCAAGATTGGTCGATCTTTCTCTTATACTTTCAAAAGACCAAATAAATTCTTTTTTGTCACACTTTTCGCACTCCCATATAGGTAAGGGAGTTCCCCAATATCTATCGCGAGACAAAGCCCAGTCTTTGATTCCCTCTAACCATTCACCAAAACGACCTTCTTTTATGTGAGATGGCACCCAATTTATCCTTTTGTTGTTGTCTATTAATTCTTTTTTTAGCTTACTCATAGCAACAAACCACGATTCTCTCGCATAGTAAATCAAAGGCGAATCACAACGCCAACAAAAAGGATAAGTATGAACATATTTCTCGGTTCTAAAAAGTAGCTTTCTTTCCTTTAGGTCTTTTATAATATCCCCTTCTGCGTCCTTTACAAAAACACCTTTAAATTTTGGAACACACGATAAGAATCTCCCATCCTCACCCACCGTATGGACGGCAGGTAAGCCAACTTTCATGCCCACTTCATAATCTTCTTCACCATACATTACGGCAGTATGAACTACACCCGTACCATCTTCAGTAGTAACAAAGTCAGCCAAAATAACTTTGTGGGAATTTTTATTTTGAGTTTCTTTAATATCATATAGGGGCTCATATTCTAAACCCTCTAAATCTCTCCCCTTTATCTCTTCTACTATTTCGTAATCCCCCCTTACAACCCCAAGTCTATCCTTGCCTAATATCAAATAATCTCCATCAGCAAGTTTTATTTTCACATAGTCTATATCTTTACCTACCGCTAGAGCAACATTGCCAGGCAGAGTCCAAGGAGTAGTAGTCCATGCAAGAATATATTCATCTTTTTTCCCCTTTACTTTAAAGGCTATATATACAGAATCCTCTTTGATATCTCTGTATCCCTGAGCCACTTCATGAGAAGAAAGAGAGGTTCCGCAACGAGGACAATAAGGCATGACCTTGTGTCCTTTGTAAATCAAATCTTTCTCCCATGCACGTGACAGTACCCACCATACAGATTCTATATAGTTATCTTCATAAGTAATATAGGGATCTTCCATATCTATCCAAAAACCCATTCTTTTTGTCATCTCCTCCCATTCTTCCTTGTATTTCCAGACACTTTCTTTGCATTTTTTATTAAATTCAATAATACTTTCTTTTTTTATAGACTTTATCTTCTCTATTTCTGGCTTACCGCTAATTCCTAGCTCTTTTTCTACTTCTAATTCTACTGGCAATCCCTGTGTATCCCATCCCGCTTTTCTATCAACCCTGAATCCCTTCATAGTTTTATAACGAGGAATAATGTCCTTGAAAGCACGAGCCAAAACATGATGTATGCCAGGTTTGCCATTAGCAGTGGGTGGACCTTCGTAAAAAATAAAAGATTTTTCAGCAGGATTCCTCTCTACTGACTTCTTAAATATTTTATTCTTTTCCCAAAATTCTAAAATGTTTTTTTCTAATTCTGGGAAGCTAACTTTCGGATTAACTTTTTTGAATTTCATTTTTTTCATTACTCATTATCTATTCTACTATCTATATAGTATACTAATTTACCGATTTATTTCCAATACTTTTGACCTAGATTTATCACCTCTTAGTATCTTAATGTTGTTTTTTGAAACATTATAATATTCACTCAAAACTTTAATGAGCTCCTTATTTGCCTTTCCTTCTATCGGAGGAGACGCGACTTTTATTCTTAGAATTTTCTCACCAAAAAGATTATCTTCCTCTCCCACTATCTCTGATTTTTTTGAATTTGGTACAATCCTTACATTTATCTTCATAAAAAACAGCTTAGATAACAAAAATATTTACAGAATACATAATGTGTGTTATAATGTGTTATAGAAGTATTTTAACATAAAAATTACAACATGAGGAGTGATAAATATGGCAATATCACCAGACTTTCCTATGCAAGGTTGTTCGCAACAAGAAGGAGATGATGACGAGAAAAAAAATATTTATTCAGCTAGAATCGGATCGGGCCGTAAAAACAGAATAGAAGTAAGCGATAAAAAACCCTGGATATGTGTTGTATGTGGACATAAAGCAAAAATTGGTCCCTTTTGTAAACACCATTGGGCCATCTTTGTCCGAAATATCCTTCATTCTCAAAAAGAAAATCCCTAAACCATTAGGGATTTTTTAATAGTTTATTCCTTTTTTTGCTTTTAGACCTTTTTTGAATCCATGCTTCACTTCTTTCATTTCCGTTGCCACATCTGCTATTTCAATCAACTTTTTACCAGCATTCCTCCCCGTTAACACAATATCTAATTTTGGTTTAGAGTGTTTTTTCAAAAATTCAACTACTTCTTTTCTGTTAATTAAATTGTAATGCATTGCATTTATAATCTCGTCCAGAATAATCAAATCGTAATTTTTTTTCTCAATAACCTCTTTAGTAAAATCCCAAACTTTCTTACAGCTTTCTTTATATTCTTTTGACCTTATATCGGTAATTTCTTTTTCTGTAATAGAATATTTCTCATCATCAAAGAATTGGGAAATTTTGAATTTTCCTTGATTCTTAATTCCTAATTCATAATTCCTGGCGAATTCCCATTCGCCAATATCTTTATTTCCTTTGATAAATTGTATTACCAAAACCTTCTTCTCCCAACCCAAAGATCTGAGCGCTATCCCTAGCGCTGCGCTTGTTTTTCCCTGACCGTTTCCTGTAAAAATTAAAATCATAGCCTAATAATAACAAAAGCAAGGATACAAAAAAATATTGACATTATTGTTAATTTATGATATAATGGCACTAGAAAATTGAAATTTAAAAATTGGAGACAAAAATACCAAAAGTTTCTGTCAATGAAACTAAAGAACTTTTAAAACAGGATTCATCTTTTGAATCGTGCCCAGAAATGGGTTCATTTTGTGAATACTATGATGAAAAGAGAAAGGAGGTGAATTCATGGGATCAGGCAAGAAACCTGAAACGAGAAAGAAATTTTCACAGGTCGAATGCGATAACATTCTTGAGGACTGCTTCCAGAATGATTGTCGATTTGTCAGTATTGAAGGAAAATGCCAAAACGAAGAATGTGATTGGTATTATAGAGAAAACTGCCCCTTCAATAACAACGAAATCGACATCGAAGAATTACTACACCCATATCTAAGTGAAACAGATATATTTTTGGGTGGTGGAACAATCGGAAAATTACCAGCAGAATTTGCCTGTGACGATTTCGAACCTCGTTCGTAACCCATGAAAACACTATGAGAACAAAAAAGGAGCTTGTCTTCTGAAATACTAAAGCGTCTAATCGACGCTTTTTTTATTTTTTTATCTGAACTACGAATTACACAGATTAAAGAATTTAACAAATTCTAACTAAAAAAAGATATATTTACATCACATCCTTTGTAAAAATATATTCCAAAAATTCCACACCATTATCCGCATTTACTAAACCCACATACACTACAAAGCAAGCATCCTTCTTTGTGCTCTAAAGCTGATCCGCAATCAGGACAAGTAGTCATTGTTCTTGAGCTTCCACTAACCTCACCCGGCTGTGTTTTCACTATCTCTTCTTCAATCGTTTTTTTTTCCTCTTTTTCTACTACATTATCAAAAAGCTTAGGTTGGTCTTTTTTTATACAATGCTTTTCCAATACTTTTGCTATAGCATCACTACAAGAAAGTACAAGTTCTCCATCCTGCCATATGGGCGAAGGACATCTAATTCCTCTTAGTTGATCCACAATATCAGCTACGGGTAGTCCTGCTCGAAGGGAATAAGAAATGATACGAGATAAAGCCTCTAATTGCGACGAAGCACATCCGCCAGCCTTGCCCATCATAGTAAATAACTCAAAAGGCCCCTCCTCATCAAAATTTGTCGTTACATACAGATTGCCACACCCTGTTTTTACTTTTTCCGTAATACCTCTAGTAACTTTCGGTCTTTTTCTTGGCCTGATAGCTTTGGGGACCTCTTCCTTTTTTTCTTCATATGTAGATTCTGTAGTATATACTTGTCCTTCCTTTGATCCATCACGATATACCGTAATACCCTTACAATTAAGTTTAAAAGAAAGCAGGAAGGCCTTTCTGATGTCTTCTACGGTTGCTTCTTTGGGAAAGTTGATAGTTTTACTAACTGCACTGTCGGTATATTTTTGGAAAGCTGACTGCATTTTGATATGCCACTCCGGCGTTATGTCATGCGCAGTAACAAATATTTTCTTCCATTTTTTGGGGATTTCATTTATATCTTGAATAGAATTTTTCTTGGCTACTTTTTCTACTAATTCTTTGCTCCAAAATCCTGCTTTTTTTGCATAATATTCAAAAAGCGGATTAACAAAAGACTGCTCCACCTTGGCCTTCCCCTCCTTAGTCCATATTGATTTTTTCTTATAAGCTACAGCAAAAAGAGGTTCTATTCCTCCAGAACAATTACCAATAAGGGAAAGAGTACCCGTAGGAGCAACGGTAGTAATAGCTGCATTTCTAAGCTTCATCTTCTTTTCGGGATATATACTATCCTTCCAATTTGGGAACCCTCCTCTCTCTTCCGCTAATTTTCGTGATGCTTCCCTAGCTTCATCTCTTATAAACTTCATGGCTTTCTCCGCTAAAGAATTAGCTTCTTTACTGTTATAAGAAATACCAAGCCGTATCAACATATCAGCCCAACCCATTACACCAAGGCCAATTTTTCTGTTACCCTTTGTCATTTCTTCTATCTCGGGAATAATATATTTATTTACATCTATTACATTATCTAGAAAATGAACTGCTTTATGTATGGTCTCTTTTAAATAATCCCAGTTAATGCTCTTCCCCTTGACCATATTTGCCATATTAATAGAGCCAAGATTACAAGACTCATAAGGAAGAAGTGGCTGTTCCCCGCAAGGATTAGTGCTTTCGATCATTCCTAGCTTAGGAACAGTGTTATCTTTATTTATTTTATCGATAAAAACAACTCCGGGATCAGCTATTTTCCAGGCGTTATTTACAATCTGATCAAAAACTTCTGCAGCGTTAAGTTTTCCTGCTTTTTTGTTATTACGAGGATTTATCAAATCATATTCTTCCTTCTTTTGCGCTTTCTTCATAAAATCGTCAGTAACCGAAACCGAAAGATTAAAATTTTGGAATGATTTTCCGTCTAATTTCACATCTATAAACTTCATGACATCGGGGTGATTTACTGGCAATATCCCCATATTAGCACCAACCCTAGTACCACCTTGCATTACCTCAGAAGCAGTAGTATTGAAAATCTGCATAAAAGACAGGGGTCCTCCCGCAACACCACCAGTAGTGCCCACTTTATCACCTTCGGGTCGGAGTCTTCCAAAAGAAAAACCAGTGCCTCCTCCCCCTTTATGAACCAAAGCCATATTCTTGATAGCACCAAAAATACCCTCCATAGAGTCTTCCACTGGCAAAACAAAACACCCTGACAGCTGATGAACTGCACGACCCGCTCCTCTGAGTGTTGGAGAATTCGGCAAGAAATCGAGCTGAACCATCATATTATAAAAATCAAGTTCTGTTTTATCTACCTCATCATCACTTGCTCCATATTTCATATCAGCAGCAGCAATAGCCACAGCAACCCTTTCAAACATATCTTCGGGATCCTCAATGGGATTATCTTTTTCGTCCTTCCTTAGGTATCTTTTGGCCAAAATCTCCTTGGCATTATTCGATAAATATAATTTTGATTTTTTACCTTTTATCTTTTTTATATCTTTTTCAGATAGTTCTTCTTTTTTATTCTTTCCTGCCATTATAGTTTTCTTTTAATTTTTATATAAATAATTACCTTGTTTAAGCGAATTAAAAAAACCAAAGTATTTCTTTCAAACTTTTGGTCTTTC